>JANLTQ010000259.1:0-5190 GCA_031363005.1 Acidimicrobiia bacterium
TCGTTGCGGATTTTGTCGGACAGGGGCCAGTTCTTTTCTTTTCGCAGCGCGGCTCTCAGGTCGATCACGAGCTGCATCAGGCCATCGACGAAGGCGTCGTTGCCGGTGTTGGCCGTCTTCTTTTCCAGCGGCTGACGGAAGACGCCTAAGAGGTTCGACAGCTCTTTGAGCATGCTCATCGAGGCGGGCGGCAACACCGTCGAGCGGACCTCGAAACGCGCGACCAGCTGCGCGAACGTTGACGGGTCGAAGCCGTCCATGATCACCAGCGCCGCACCGGCGCGAAGTCCGAACAAGACGTTATAGAGGCCCGCGTTCAGGGCCATCGACACCGGAATCAGATTGGGCGACGGCGGCCGCGCCGGGGCCGCAGGATTCGTTCCCCGCAGCGGCCCGAGGACGCGGTCGAGCAGTTCGACGTACGCGTCGTGCGTGTGCTGAATCGGCTTGGGCCGACCCGTGGTTCCGGACGTCCACATGACGAACGCCACGCCGTCGGCGTAGGTCATCGGATCGTCGAGGCTGCGGTACTCGGTCGCGGTGATGAGCACCGCCGGTCTCGTTGCGGCGAGGACCTCGGCCCGTTCCGCATCCGGCAACCGAGGGTTGACCGGGACGTAAACCCCGCCCCCCAGCCACACGCCGATCATGGCGGCGAGCAGGTCCGCGCCGTTCGCCAGCTGGACCGCGACCGCCTGACCCGGCTCGACCACGAGCTGATCGGCCACCGCCTGCGCACGGGCGCGCACCTCGCCGGCGGTCACGGAGTGGTCGATCGTGTGCACGAGGTCGGCCGCGTCCGGGAACGGATGGTCCATCAACAACGAGGCGAGGTTCACCGTGGCGCCGCGACCCGTCGCAGCTCGGTGTGCAGTCGGCTCATTCGGACGGGTCGGCCGCTTCGGGCGGCACCCAGTTCGCGTCCCGTTTCTCGGCGAACGCGCTCGGGCCCTCGGTCTGGTCGGGATGGCCCCACATCGAGACGAGGTGTCCGGCACCCACACGGCACGCATCGGTGAGGCCGTGTTCGAGCGCGGCCCAGAGCGCCCGCTTGGTCGCGGCCATCGCGGCGGGCGAGTTCTTGGCGATCGTCTCGCCGAGTTCCTGCGCGCGTTCGCGCAATCGATCCGGCGGATCCACGACCTCGGAGATCATCCCGAGTTCACGCGCCCGTGCGGCCGGCATGCGTTCGTACTTGCCCATGAACGCCATGCGCATCACCGCCTCGGCGGGCATCTTGCGCATGAGCCCGATCGCCTCGATCGCGACCACCTGGCCGACGGACACGTGCGGATCGAAGAACTGGGCATCGGACGCGGCGATCACGATGTCCGCGTCGGCGACCCAGTGGAACCCACCACCGGCGCAGATGCCGTTCACGGCGGTGATGACCGGCTTCCACACCTGCTGATGCCAGGCGGTGAAGTGGAGATCGAAGTTCTCGACGGAGTCGCGGTAGCGCTCCATCCCCACACCGTCATCGGCCAGCTCCGAGACGTCGACTCCGGTCTGGAACGCACGGCCGTTGCCGGTGTGCACGATGACCCGGACCGCCGGATCGGCGTCGAGTTCCTTCCACGCCATCGCGAACTCGTCGCGCATCGCCGCGTTCATGGCGTTCAGTTGATCCGGCCGATTGTTGATCAACCAGCCGACCGGCCCATGCCGCTCCACCACCAGATGCTCGTAGTTACTCACGTGTCCAAATCCGCTCTGCTCGCTCCCGCTTCGCTCATCAATCCCGCTCCTGACCCTTCGGGTCGGGCCGCTCGGGCCCCGCTCCGCTCGTCGACCGGCTGCGAGCGCGTGCCCACTCCGCTTCGCTCATCTCGGGACCTCTTCCCATGGGTGGCTCGACCACTGATCGGGTTCGCGGGCCAGTCCGAGGACGCGTTCGGCGAGCACGTTCTTGTTGATCTCCGTGGTCCCACCCTCGATGGTGTTCGCACGCGATCGCAACATCCCTTTGACCTCGAGCGGCATGCCCGCCGCGTACGCGTCATCGGGTTCGGCACCCGCCGGGGGCATCCACGCGGTGGCGCCCATCCCCAGCACGTCGGCGGCGAGCGCTTGGATCCGCTGGTTCAGACTCCCCTGGTGCACCTTGCCGATCGAGGCCGCCGCGCCGGACGACGTTCCGGCGCGGCTCGCGGCACGGACACGGAGGTTCGTCCATTCCCGCACCCGCTCTTCGCAATACAGACTCATCAGCCGTTGGCGGGTGACCGGGTCCTCGGTACGACCCAGTTCGCCGGCCCGCCGCACGAGCTGGTCCATCCCGGCACCACCGATGCGATCCACACCGCCCGAACCCGAACCGGACACCATCTGACGTTCGCCCGCGAGGGTCGATCCCGCTACTCGCCACCCGTCACCGATCCCGCCGATCCGGAATCCGTCCGGGACTCGCACTGCGTCGAGAAACACTTCGTTGAAGTCGATCTCGCCACCGAGATGGCGAAGCGGACGCACGTCGACGCCGGGCGCGTCGAGCGGGACGATGAAATAGGTCAGTCCCTGGCGCTTCGGCACCGACGCATCGGTGCGTGCGAGACACACCGCAAACTCGCTGAAGTGCGCCCACGTGGTCCAGACCTTCTGACCGGTGATGATCCACTCGTCGCCGTCTCGAACCGCACGCGTGGCGAGGGACGCCAGATCCGATCCGGCACCCGGCTCGGACAACAGCTGACACCAACGCTCTTCGTTGCGAACGATCGGCGGCAGGAACCGGCGGCGCTGCTCCTCGGTGCCGTGGGCGAACATCGCCGGAGCCGCGGCGTTCAAGCCCAGCGGATTCAAGCGGCCGAGGTTGTACGGAGCGAGGACCGCCTCGGTGATGCGCGCCTGTTCAGGGGTGAGATCGAGTCCGAGGTATCCGACGGGCCACGTGGCCACCGCGAGGCCACTCTCGGCAAAGATCGGATACCAGGCCTCGTAGTCCGCGCGCGGGCGGACCTGCCGGAGTGCGGCGCGCCCTTCGAGCGCGGCCACGCGCCAGGGTTCGGGGACGTTGGCCTCGACCCAGCGTTCGGTCTCGCGTCGCAGCTGCGCATCCGTCGACGCGCGCGACACGGCCAGCATCAAAGTCGGCCCTCGGTCCGCAGGTCCTCGGGGACCCAGGACGGGTTGCGCCGTTCCTTGAACGCGGTGAAGCCCTCCACCGCCTCCGGAGATCGCACCCCCGCGGCCATACCGATCCGGTCCGGGAGGCCGTAGTACTGGTCGAAACTGCGTTTGACCATCGACCACGCCTCGGGCGCGGCCCCACAGGCCTGGCGCAAGGTGTCCGTCGCGACATCGGCGAGGTCGTCATGCTTCGCGAGGCGTGACACCAAACCCCAGTCGAGCGCTTCCTCGGCGGTCACGGTCCGACCGGTCAACAACATGTCGCGTGCTCGCGCCGGTCCGATCTGACGGGGCAGGATCTCCGCGTAATTCAAGTCGGCGATGCCGCGCAGCAGTTCGGGGGCACGGAATGTCGCCCGATCGCTGGCGACCGACACGTCGCTCAACATCGCGATCATCAACCCGCCGGCCTGACACAGGCCGTTAATCGCGCACACGATCGGCTTGCGGGCTTGGCGGATGGTCTCGAACGGTGTGACATCCATGCCGAAGAGGCGCCCGGCACCCCAGTCGTCCCCCGAGCCGTGACCCATGTCGCCGCCCGGGATGAACACGTCTCCCGTTGCAGTGATGATCAGGCCCACGAGGTCCGGGTCCGAATCCACACGATTGATGGCGTACCGGAGCGCGAAGTACATCGCCGCCGTGAGCGCGTTCCGGCGCTCCGGTCGGTCGATCACACAGTGGGCGATCGACCCGTGGCGTTCGAACCGGACGAACTTGGTGCCGAGCCAATCACCTTCGGCGACACTCTCTATGGCGGGGCGGGCAAGGACACGGTGCGTGGCAGTCGTGGCAACGACCTGTTGCTCGGCGGGCTCGGTGACGATTCGCTCGACGGCGGACTCGGCCGGGACGTGCTGATCGGCGGCAAAGGCGCGGACTTGCTACTCGGCGGCGACGGCAGCGACCTGTTGGTCGGCGGCTTCACGCGCTGGGACGCGAACGCGTTGGCGTTCGACGGAATCGTCGCCGAATGGAACTCGACCCGCACGGCCGCCGAACGCTTCGCCAACGTGACCGGTACCGGCTCGGGCACCCGCGCGAACGGGGCCTACTTCCTCAAAGTGGGCCGAGCGTTCGCCGACGCGAGCCGCGATACGTTGACGGGTGCCGCCGAGATCGATGGCTTCGTGTTCCGGGCGAGTGAAGACGATTCGGACCTGACCGGGGCGGACTTGTCGATTGGGGTGTGATGGCAACTTGACCTTGCCCCGCTCGCCAAGGTTGCGTATCTGTCGGCGACTATCGCACAGGAGGTCGTCGTGACGCAGGCTACCCAACTGATTCGCCCACGACCAAGTCTCGCCGGCCGAATCGCCCGCTCCGTTCTGCCGTTGCTCGTACTCGGCTTCGCCCTGGGACTGTGGCAGCGCGAACGACTCTGGGTCTGGTACTGTACCGAGCGAATGGAACGGGCGGCGGACGACGAATCGCGAACCGCCTGGGGCGAGAAGCTTGCCGTCACGGGCGAGCCGGCCATCGGCAGCTTGCTCGCGTTGCTTCGGCACGACGAGCCGGCCGTGTGCCTCGCGGCGAAATCGTCGCTGGCCGCGATGACCGTCGCTTGGCCGGCGGACGATCAACGTCGAATCTCACTGGCCGAACGCTTCTTCGATGCCGAGCCGCGCTTCAGCACGCCCGGCCGATCGGCCGCGCTCGACCTCGTACCCGACTTACTTCGTGGTCGTTCGCCGGAGTTGAAGGAACGGGCTCGCGGCATGATCGCGACGGCCGCCAAGAGTGAATCGGTCGATATTCGCGTGCAAGCGATCGCGGCCGCGCTGCGGCCCGATGTCGACTGTCTGGAAGCGGTCAGTTTGCTGCTGGGTGACGACGTTCCCGAGGTCCGCCGGGCGGCCGTGTTGGCCCTCGGGGCGGTTCGCGATGGTGGCCGAGCGCCTGCCGTCTCCGACGACGAACTCCTGCGTTGCCTGCACGATTCGGATGCCGAAGTCCGTCGACTCGGCGAGATGAGCTTACGTGGTCGCGGTCGCTCGCCGCGCGACATTCGACTCGGCAAGCGCTACGCGGCCCCGAACCCGGCGGAGCGTTCGAAAC
>JANLTQ010000267.1:0-2137 GCA_031363005.1 Acidimicrobiia bacterium
ACCGCCGACGGCGAGGTGATTGACATCACCGAGTTCGCGCAGAAATCCCTGGCGAACAGCGGCGTCGCCGAGGGCATTGCCACCGTCTTCGTTGCCCACAGCACCTGTGGCGTCACGATCATCGAGTGCGAGCCGGGCTGCAACGCGGATCTCAACACGGTGATGAACCGTCTCGCACCGGAGTCGGATCGGTGGGAGCACAACGAGCGCAACGCCGATACCAACGGCCACAGCCACGCACGGGCCGGGATCATCGGCCCGTCGGTGACGATTCCGGTGACCGCTTCCGAGCTGATGCTCGGCGTCTGGCAGCGGGTGATCTGCATCGATTTCGACGACCGCCCCCGCAGCCGCCGGCTCGTCGTCACCGTGCTCGGCGACTGATCCGGCGCACGCCCGCAACCGCTCGGTGCGCGCTCTGAGCGTTCAGGCCGGGTCGATGACCTCGATGCGATCGTCGGCGGCACCACACCATCGACACGCGACGACTTCCACGGTCTCGGCGAGCACGTCGACGGATTCGATCTCGAGCTCGCCACCCACCGTGAAGTGTCGGAACTCCTTCGTGCGGCGCGTGACCGTCACATCGAACCGGGTGAGATTGCCGCAGGCATTGCATCGGTATCGCGTCACCGCAGCAGCATTGGTGGTGGATTCACCGGTCATCGTCGGCCCCGCATCGCCCGGATGATACCGACGAGCACCGGCAGGGCACGGGTCCACGCGCCACGAACGCGCGTTCGTCTACCATCGAACGTGTGCTCGCTTCTTCCCGCCAGGCCAGCTTCGACGATCTCGGGTGTCCACTCTCGGAAGTGACGTTCGTGGTTCTCGACCTCGAGACCACCGGCGCGTCGCCGAACGACTGCGAAATCACCGAGGTGGGGGCGGTCAAGTATCGCGGCGGCGAGCAACTCGGCACCTTCGACACGTTGGTCAACCCCGGCGTGCCCATCCCTCCGTTCATCACGGTGTTGACCGGCATCACCGAAACGATGCTCCTGCCGGCGCCGCCGATCGACGAGGTGTTGCCGCCGCTGCTCGAGTTCATCGGAAACGCGGTGATCGTCGGCCACAACATTCGGTTCGACATTTCCTTCCTCGACGCCGCGCTGGTCGCGCGCGGCTATCCACGCTTGAGTCACCGTCGGGTCGACACCCTCGGACTCGCCCGCCGACTCCTCCGAGACGAGATCCCTGACCTCAAACTCGGCACCCTCGCGCACCACCTGCGGGTGTCGGTCGCGCCGTGTCACCGCGCGTACGCCGACGCCGCCGCCACCGCCGAAGTCCTCCACGCACTCCTCGAACGTGCCGGTACGTTCGGCGTCCTCGGACTCGACGACCTACTCGCGCTCCCCAAGATGCGCGCCCACCCGTCGGCCAGCAAGCTCCGACTCACGGCCCGACTCCCCCGCACCCCCGGCGTGTACTTCATGAAGGACCGCGCCGGTCGCGTGCTCTACGTCGGCAAGGCGACCAACCTCCGGTCGCGGGTTCGCTCGTACTTCGGGGGCGACGACCGAAAGAAGGTGCCTCAACTCCTACGCGAGACCGAGGCCATCGACTGGATCGAATGCAGCCACGAGTTGGAAGCATCGATACGCGAACTCCGACTCATCCAGGACCTCGAACCGCGGTTCAATCAACAGGGCAAGCGTTGGCGGTCCACTGCCTACGTGAAGCTCACGTTGAAGGAGCGGTTCCCTCGCCTGGCCGTGGTCCGCTCCGTGAAGGACGACGGCGCGCTGTACCTCGGTCCGTTCGCTTCGTCGCGGGCGGCACACACCGCGCGAGAAGCCATCGAGTCCGCGGCGCCGCTACGCCGGTGCAACACCCGGATCGGGAGGACGACGACACTTCGCTGCGACGCGCCCTGTGCATCGGCCCAACTCGGGGTCGCGTCGTGTCCCTGCACCGGCCATACGAGCGAACCCGACTACGCCGCCGTGGTAGCCACGGTCCAACGTGCACTGCTCGGTGAACCGGCGCTGCTCCTGGAACCGCTCGAACGGCGGATGAACGCACTCGCCGCAGCCGAACGTTTCGAGGAAGCCGCGTTCACCCGGGACCGGTTGGCGTCGCTCAGTCGCACGCTGCGCCGCCGCCTGACCCTCGAGTGGCTCTCCACCAGCGG
>JANLTQ010000276.1:0-3291 GCA_031363005.1 Acidimicrobiia bacterium
GTGTACGCCTACGGCCGCGGCGGCGCCACCGAGAGTGGACTCGTTGCGCTCAGCCAACTGACGCCGGCTGCGGTGCTCGCACCGGTCGTCGGTGTGCTGGCCGAACGGGGTGCGCCCGATCGTGTCCTCGCGTACGGGTACTGGATCCAGAGCGCGACCTTGGGCGCAGCGGCAATCACGCTCGCGCTTCACGGTCCGGCGTTCGCGGTCTACGGATTCATGATGCTCATGACTGCCGCAATCGTGGCGACTCGCCCCGCGCAGGCACTGGTGGTGCCGTGCTTCGCGCAGAGCGTCGACGGGCTCACCGCGCTGAACGTCGTCACCGAATGGGCCGGCCAGGTCGCGGTGTTCGCGGCGCCGGCGGCGGCCGCCGGTCTGCTTGCACTCGGCGGCACCAAACTCGTCTTCGCTTGCTTCTCCCTGGCGCTCGCCGCGAGCGCGCTCTCGACCCCTCGGCTCCCCGTGACGCCGAACCCAATACGAGGTGTCGGCGCTACGACGCTCACGGAGATTCGGGCCGGCTTTCGCACGGCGGTCACCGAACCGGCGGTCCGCACCGTCTTGCTCGTCAGCGCCTTGACCTTTCTCACGATCGGTGCCCTTGATGTCATCACCATCGAACTCGCGATCGGCCGGTTCGACGGTACGGCGTCGACCGCTGCGTGGATGACGGCCACGCTCGGCGCAGGCGGGATCTTCGGCGCGGCGGTCGGGAGTCGGCTCATCGGCCGCCGGCTTGCGCCGGCCCTCGTGGTCGCGGCGCTTCTCTACGGCGTTGCGCTCGTGGCAATCGGGCTCCTGCCCAATGAGGCATTCGCGTTCGTCATGCTCTTCATCGCGGGGTTCGGCCAGGTGGTCGTCGCCATCTCCAGCCAGTCGATCCTGCAACGGTGCAGTCCCGCAGCTGCCGTCGGTCGGATCTTCGCGCTGCGCGAGGCGCTGTACTGCGGCGGGCTCGGCATCGGCTCGATCCTGGCGTCGACCCTGATCGACGCGTTCGGGCTCGAGGTCTCACTCCTGGTGATCGGCGCCCAACTCCCAACCTGTTCGGCGTTGAACGCGAGAACGATGTGGCGACTCGACGCCGCCGCAACCGTTCCCATCGTCGAGCTTTCGCTGCTTCGCACCCTTCCGATCTTCCGTTGGCTCCCCGCACCCGCGCTCGAAGGCCTCGCGCGGAGTGCAACGTCTATTCGCTTCGAGCCGGGCGCGTATCTGATCGTCGAAGGTGACCCTGGAGATCGCTACCTCGCGATCGCGGCGGGAGTCGCCCAGGTGCGCCAGCACGGCACGGTGGTCGGAACGGTCTCGAGTGGTGACGGCGTCGGCGAGATCGCGTTACTCCGGAATGTCGCCCGAACCGCCAGCGTGCGAGCGGAAACGACAGTGCACGCCATCGCGTTGGCCAAAGAGGACTTCTTGATCGCCGTGACTGGTCATCCCGCCACGGCGGCTGCCGCCGACACCATCATCACCGGCCACGGGGGAGCTCTCAACCAGGAAGCGTGAGGATCTGCGGCCCGTCGTCGGTGACGGCGACGGTGTGCTCGAAGTGTGCTGCTCGGCTGCCGTCCACTGTCACCACGGTCCACCCGTCGTCCAGTGTTTCTGTCTCGGGTGACCCCACCGTGACCATCGGCTCAATGGCCACCACGAATCCCGATCGGATCCGATGGCGTCGACCGCGCGGAGTCCGATAGTTCGGAACCTCGGGTGACTCGTGCATTGCGGTCCCGATCCCGTGGCCGACGTAGTCCCGGACCATCGAAAGCCCGGCTTCGACTGCCGCTGATTCGGCAGCACCGCCGACATCGGCCAGGTTGTTGCCGATGACGAGCGCGGCGATGGCGCGATCGAGGGACTGCTTCGTGACGTCGAGCAACTGTTGGGACACGGCGTCGATGTCACCGACCGGAACCGTGATGGCTGCATCCGCATGCCAACCGTCGATGATGGCGCCGCAATCCAGCGAGATGATGTCGCCGTCCTGTAGGACCGTCTCATCGGGAATCCCATGCACGACCACCGAGTTCGGCGATGCGCAGATGACCGCGGGGAACCCGTGGTACCCAAGAAAGTTCGACGTTGCGTCTCGCCGGGCAAGTACCTCTCGGGCGGCACGATCGATCGCCGCGGTGGTCACACCCGGTCGGGCGGTCCTCGCGCACACCTCGTGCATCTCGGCCACCACGCGTCCGGCCCGAGCCATCGTCGCGATTTCTTCTCGCGACTTGCGGCTACTCACTCCCATTGGGGAATCGGGTGCCGACAGCCTTCAGCAACGCCGCGTTCACCTCGTCCTCGGTTCCCAAGCCGTCCACGGTGACCAGCACCGAGCGCTCCCGGTAGAAGTCGACGAGCGGCTTGGTTTCGGTGTCGTACAACTCCAGGCGGCGTCGAATCGACTCCTCGGTGTCATCTTCGCGGCCCCGCGCGCGCATCCGGTCCACCACAATGTCAGTCGGGACGTCGAGGTCGATGACGATATCGATGGGGTGGGCCTCGAGGATGCGATCAAGTTCGAACGCCTGCTGCTTCGTACGCGGGAAGCCATCGAGCACGAAGCCGGGCTGGACTTCGCTCGGGTTCTGAAATCTCTCGTGCACCACGGCGATGACCAGATCGTCAGGCACCAGTTCACCGCGGTCCATGAACGCCTTCGCCTCGAGTCCGGCCTCCACACCCGCGGTTGCTGAATCCCGGAACATTTGACCGGTCGACAGGTGCTGGATTCCGAACTGGGCCGCGAGGCGCTCACCCTGGGTCCCCTTTCCCGAGCCCTGCTTGCCGAGTAGGACCATGCGTGGTCCGCGACGTGTGCTCATTGGGGCCTCAGGAGAGGAAGCCCTCGTAGTTACGCATCATCAACTGGCTGTCGATCTGTTTCATCGTTTCGAGGGCGACTCCCACCGTGATGAGAAGTGCGGTGCCACCGAACGGGAACTGCGTGATGTTCCACAACTTGAGGACAAGAAGAGGTACCAACGCGATGAACATCAGGAAGATCGATCCCGGCAACGTGATCCGGTTCAGCACCTTCGCCAGATACTTCTCGGTCGGAGGACCCGGACGAATACCGGGGATGAACCCACCCTGCTTCCGGATGATGTCGGCCTGTTGCTGCGGGTTGAACGCGATCGCCGTATAGAAGTACGCGAAGAACAAGATCATCAGCGCGTACATGCCCATGTAGATATAGGTGTCGCCACGTACGAGGTTGTCGTTTGCGAACTTCGTGAGCCAGTCCCAGTTGGCGGCGGACGCGATCAGGGCGGGGAACGCCAGGAT
>JANLTQ010000464.1:0-3526 GCA_031363005.1 Acidimicrobiia bacterium
CTCGATCCTGGCGAGGAGTTTTGCCAACGACGACTCGAGTGGTCTTGCGGCTCGTGTCCCGATTTCCTTCGACGCCACGCTCCCGCCGCCGTCCCCGCCGGTCGTCACCGTCACGCCGAACTCGAACCTCCCGTACCGGGCGCAGGTCGCGGTGCACGGAACCGGCTACCGCCCGGGCACGAACGTGAGCGCGCAGTATTGCGCCTCGCCGACGCCGGGCGACGGCTGCGGATACACGAACTTTTACGAGTACGGCACTGCAGATGGAACAGGAACGGTCGACTTCACGATCACGGTCAAGCGGCGCGTCAGCAGCGAAGACTCGGGTGTTCCGGTGGACTGTGTCGACAGTGGCTCGTCATGTTTTCTGCTGGTCCAAGGTCGCCGATCCTTCGAGAGTGCTCAGGTGCCGGTGAGCTTCGATCCGAACGCACCGATTCCGCCTGCGCCCGTCGTGGTGGTAGTCCCCAACACCAACCTCGGTTGGCGCCAAGTGGTCGGGGTGCTCGGAACCGGTCTCACGCCGGGTCCGATCAGCGTGCAGCAGTGCGGGACGTTGGTCCAGGACGAGTCTTCCTTCACCTCGTGCGGACGGTACGCACAGGCCACGGTGAACGCTGACGGTGTCGTCCTCACCGGAGCCGATGTGCGAAGGATGCTGGACTTCGGGTTCGGCCCGGGAGGACAGCAGCTCGACTGTGCCACCAGCGCGACGCCGTGCACACTGCAGGTGGGCAACGGTGACCCGGACGAGTCCGGCACCGTGCCGCTCGGCTTCGATCCAAACTCCCAAGCGCCGCCGCCGCCGGTGTTGACCATGACGCCGTCGGCGCACCTGATCGACGGTCAGGCAGTGAGCGTGCACGGCTCCGGGTTCACGCCGGGGGCCACCATCGGCATGGCTCCGTGCAAGAGCGGCGTGACGGCGATTGCCGACGACTGTGATCTCGGGCGTGCGTTCTCGGCGGTTGCGGATGACACGGGCGCGTTCACGACGAGTCATGCCGCCGCCGGGGTGCTGGGCACCGCACGCGGTTTGGTCGAGTGCACCACCGCGCCGGGCACGTGCGTGCTGGCCGCCGCGAACGCCAGTGATCTGTCCGAGTTCTCGACGACGCCGTTCAGCGCGGATCCGGTCGAGTTGATGCTCCGTTCGGTGAGTGTGGTCGAAGGCACCGGACCGATGACCCACGCGGAGGTCATGGTCGAAATTTCTGCGCCGCTCGGCTCGCCGACGACGGTGGCCTGGCACGCAAGCCCGGGTACTGCCATGGAGGACGACTACATGTCTCGCAGCGGCCGAGCGGTGATTCCTGCGGGTGCGACGAGCACCATGATTCACGCTCGCATCGAGGCCGACGCCGTTGCGGAGCCAACGGAGGAGTTCACGATCACCGCGGATACTGCACCAGGGACCAGGCTCGTCGAGCCCATCGCGACCGTCACGATCCGTGATGATGATGGTCCGGCGAGGGTGTCGATTGCAGATGGTCGGGGTCGAGAAGCACGGGGTCGTTCGCACTCCGCGGTCACGCTGTCCGCGCCGAGCCGGAAGACGGTGACGGTGGAGTTCACGACCCACCACGGCTCGGCGCGCAGCGGCAAGGACTACGTGCGGACGAAGGATCGGGTGGTCTTCCTCCCGGGCGAGACCCACCACGTGGTGCGCATCGAGTTGGTCAACGACACCAAGCACGAGTCCGACGAGACGTTCACCATCGAACTCCACGACGCGAAGAACGCCCCCATCGACCGAGCCACCGGCACGGTCACCATCCGCGACGACGACTGACGCCCGCTCCCCGGCTCACCGCGGACCCGTGGAGCGGGTGCGGTGGGAAGCCGGGGAGTCGTTGGGCGGGCGCACTCCTACATGGGCATGTGCATGTCCGTGGTCCAACAGTCGTCGTCGGGTGCGGCCGGACCGGTCGGCAGCAGGCACGGGTGGTGACCGACGAACGCGTCGGCGTTGTGCGGGAAGCCGGGGATTACCCACGCGTGGAGCAACCAGTAGTTGCCGAGGTAGACGGTGCTGCCGGCAACACCCGGAGGACACGGGCCGTCGAAGATAATGAGTCCTGACTGACTGGACAGGCAGACGTTCTCGTGGCGGTGCCACCAGTCGTTGGTGCCGGGGAACCCTTCCGGTGGACCCGCAGATCCGTTGTTCACGAACCAGCTGATGCCGACGAGCTTCGCGTCAGGGCCGTTGCCGTCGAACTGCAGGAAGTTCGGACGAACGGGGTTGAACACTCCGGCGAGCGGGCTGCCCAGCGCATGGTGGGTTCCCATCCCCGCGGCGTAGTCAGCGGAAGAGCGCCAACCGGCAGCCTCGGCCTGGCTGCGTGTGGGCCACTGCATGGCGTAGGTCATGGCCTGGTCGAAGTCGTCGGAGATGGTGAGGCAGTCGGCCCAGCTGAGGTCACCCTTTTCGATGCCGCGATCCATGTACCACGCCGCGCCCGGCTCATCAGCCATGACTTCGGAGTGACACCACCAGGGCCGGGAGGTGGGATCGGTCTGTTGGATGTGGAGCGCAACCGGCTTGTAACAGCCGGCCACCAGCAGCGCCATCACACTCACCAGTGCAACGCGTCGAAATGCCCGGCCCGGACTGCGCATGGAACGCATCATTCCTACCCCCTGATTGAACGGGGAAAATCTACCCGCGTCCGTGTCCGGGCGGAAGTGGAGCCCCGGAACTGGGTCAGGCGGCCTTGCCGAGGGACCGGCTGGTGGCCGTGGTGTGGCGGGCCTGGCGGCGGTGGGCGCTCTTCAACACGTCGAGGAGACGCTTTTCCTCGGCCAAGAGGTACCGGCTGTCTCGAGTTGCCCGTCGATGCCAAACCTCGCGCAGCGCGCCCGACAGGTACAGATCGACGATGTCGGGATGGACGTAGGAGTTCCGGGCGACCGTGGGGGTGTTGCCGAGCCGCTTCGAGACGGCGGTGATGGCGATGGTCGCGTTGCGCCGTCCCTCGGAGTCAGATTCGGGAACATCGATGGTCTGGAGTGCGACGGCTGCCAGCAGCGTTCCGACCCACGTCCGGAAGTCCTTTGCGGAGAACTCGGATCCCGAGGCGGCGCGGAGGTACTCATTGACATCGGTCGAGTCGATCGCGTGGCGGCGACCGTCGGCGTCGCGGTACTGGAAGAGCCGCTGCCCAGGAATGTCTCGGCAGGTACGGACGATGCGAGCCGTGCGGGGGTCATGCACGGTGATCTCGTGGTCCTGGCCGCTCTTGCCTGCAAACGAGAACCGGAGTTCGCCCGAGTCGAAGCGCACGTGCCGATCTCGGAGCGTGGTCAGCCCGAACGATCCGTTCGTCTTGGCGTACTCGTCGTTGCCCACCCGAATCAGAGACGACTCGAGGAGGTGAACGACCGCAGCGACGACCTTCTCCCGCGGGATCCCAGGCAAGCGGTAGTCGGCGGCGACTTGTTTGCGAATCGACGGAAGCGCAGTGCCGAAATCGATCATCCGCTGGTACTTGTCCTGCTCCTGTCGCGCGCGCCAGCCCGGGTG
>JANLTQ010000297.1:0-6339 GCA_031363005.1 Acidimicrobiia bacterium
CACCGCGCTGCCGCGCTCGTTCGACCCGGTCGGCCGAGGCGGTCAGGGGACCAGGTGCAAGAAGTTGCGGATGATGTCGTGGCCGCCGACGGTCAGCACCGCTTCCGGGTGGAACTGCACACCGTGGATGGGTAACTCACGATGCCGCAGTCCCATCACGATGCCGTCGGCCGTCGTCGCCCCGACTTCGAGGCAGTCCGGGATCGAATCCGCGTCGACGACGAGTGAGTGGTAGCGGGTGGCAGTGAAGGGATCGGGCAGACCGGCGAACACCCCGCGTCCGTCGTGCTGGACCTCGGACGTCTTGCCGTGCATGACGCGCTCGGCCCGCACCACATCGCCGCCGAATACCTGCCCGATGCATTGATGACCGAGACAGACGCCGAGGACGGGAACGCCGGCCGCGCCGAACGCGGTGATCGCCTCATTCGACACGCCGGCCGATTCGGGACGGCCGGGTCCCGGTGAGATCAGCACCGCATCGGGTTCGAGCGCACGGAGCTCATCGATCCCAAGGGCGTCGTGGCGGTGGACGATCGGTTCGGCACCGAGCTCACCGAGGTATTGCACGAGGTTGTAGACGAAGGAGTCGTAGTTGTCGACGACCAGCACCCGCGCACCCATCGCCCGGACGGTACCGGACGCCGGGCACCCGTCCCCGGTCGATAACCTCACGCCGTGCCGCAATCCAAGACCACTCGCCGTCCTCCCCCGCAGAAGCACAAGACCCCACCACCGAGCAAGCTCTGGGTTCCTGCGCTGATGTTCTCGCTTCTCGGGATCGGGGTGGTGCTCATCGTGACCAACTACTTCGGGATGCTCCCGGGTGGGGCCAACAACAAGTTCCTGCTGATCGGCATCATCGAGGTCACCGGGGGCTTTATCGTCGCCACGATGCTGCGCTAGTTACACGCGTGTCGTTCCCCACAGACGGGGGAGAACCCTGGGGATAACTCGCATCATCCCTGGTCAGAGCTGCGGTGCGATGGCGACGGGCGCCATGTCTTCTCGACAGTGCCGAGGCGCGTCGGGCGCATCCGCCTCCGGGGACGCGGTCATGGTCACCTCGGTGCCACAGACCATGCACCGGTAGCGGTAGTCCACCGGCTTCAGCTGGGAGACGTCGGGCTCGTCGGGCGGAGGTGGCGCCATCATCACCCGCACGATCCTGACCGCGATCAGGTAGAAGACAAGCGCCATGGCGAGCGCAATGAGGATGCGGATCGCAATGTCCATGGTTCTCCTGACGCGGGCGGGGCAGGTGTTCCAGTGTACGCAGCGACCCCTGACTATCGTCGGCCGCCGTGCGAAACATGGATAAGGCCCTCGGCGATGGCGGGATGGCGCTGCTCGGACAGCTCGGCGTCGACTTTCTCCGGTACGGAGAGGGTTGGGTCGAAGCCGCGTGGACGCCCACGGATTCAGCGTGCAACCCGGTCGGTGGTGTCCACGGTGGGGTCTACGCCGTGGTGCACGACGCGGCGATGAACTTCGCCACGAACAGCGCGCTCGAGCGCGGCGAGAGCGGCGCCACCATCTCCATCACCTACGCCACGATGCGCGGCGCCAAGGCGGGCGACCAACTCCGCGTGCGCGGCGAGGTCGTACGGCTCGCCCGCCAGATTGCCTACCTCGAGACCACGATCACGAACACCGAAGATCTGGTGGTGTCGAAAGCGTCGGGCACCTTCATCCTCCGGCGACGTGACGCACCGGCCGCCGGCCGCGGCGGCGCCAGTGCCGATGCGGGCGCGCCGAGCGAACGCGGGTCGGCGACCACCCAACCGTGATCGCGCCGAGCGCGACACCGGCCGCCGAGTCGAACCCGGTCGGGGATCGACCCTGGACGCGCCGCATTCGCCACGGCTGGTTCGTGGAGACCGCGCTCGGGATCGCGCTGTACTTCACCTACGACGAGCTGCGTTCGCGCGTCTCAGGCTCCGCCACCGTCGCACTCGCTCACGGGTACGACATCGTGCGCATCGAACGCGCCGTCGGCTTGTACCAGGAGCACCGGATCCAGCAGGCGTTCATCGGTTGGCCCGCCTTCCTGTCCTTTTGGAACATCTACTACGGGACGATCCACTTCGTGCTCCCGGTGGTGGCGTTGGTAGTCCTGTGGCGCAGGGCTCCCGCGCGGTACGTGCGGTGGCGCAACACGCTGCTGCTCATGCTCACCTTCGGCCTCCTCGGGTTCTGGCTCTACCCCCTGATGCCGCCGCGCCTGATGCCGCATCGGTTCGGTTTCGTGGACACCGCCGCGGAGTACTTCAACTTCGGGCCGCAACAGCGCGTCGTGCTGCGCCACGGCATCCCGACTACGGCATCGCGCGCGGCCTTCGGCAACCTGTTTGCCGCGATGCCCTCGCTCCACGCCGGCTGGTCCATGTGGTCGGCACTCGCCCTCGCGCCCCTGGTGCGCCGGCCCGGCCTGCGGGCCCTCGTCCTGCTCTACCCGCTGGTGACGACGTTCGCCGTCGTCGTCACTGCGAACCACTGGATCCTCGACGCGGTCGGTGGTTGGGTCGCGCTCGCACTGGCGTGGCTCATCGTGGTGGCCGCGGAGCACCGACGCGGGCCACGCGACCGTCGACCAGTTCCAGCGCTTGGTCCGTGACCGACTCGGCTTCGTCGACGTCATGGGTTACGAGCAACGTGGTGGCACCGCACTCGGCGAGCCGGTCCATCGCGTATCTCCGCACTGCGGGTCGCGCATTCACATCGATCGCAGTGAAGGGCTCATCGAGCAGCGCCACCATCGGCTCGGTGACGAGCGTCCGCGCCACGGCGACCCGTTGCGCCTGACCACCGGAGAGCGCGTCCGGATACACGTTGGCGTAGGCCTCGAGTTCGAGGGCCGCGAGCTCGGCGGCGGCGCGTTCCCGTGCCGCTGATTTGCTGGTCCCTCGACCGCGGAGACCGAACGCCACGTTGTCGAGCACCGTGAGGTGCGGGAAGAGACGAGGGGTCTGGAAGACGTACCCGATCGGACGGCGCTCCGGCAGGAGAAATGTCTGTGCGCCGTCGTCGAAGGTGGCGCCCGCCCAGGTGATGTGGCCGGCGTCGACGGCAACCAGTCCCGCGATCACGTGCAGCAGGGTGGATTTGCCCGCGCCGTTCGCGCCGAGCACCGCCAGCGTGGCCCCGGCGGCCACCGTGACCTCGATCGTCAGTTCGAACCGACCGCGTCGCACCACCGCCGCGACGTCGAGTCCGTCGTGCGCGTCGTGCGCGTCGGGCACCGCCGGCTCGGCAGTCATCGGACGAGCCACCGACCGCGCAGGGCCGTGAGCACGGTCACCGATACCGCCACGAGTACGAGGCTCAGCGCGATGGCCACCCGCGGATCGGACTCGAGCAGGAGGTACACGGCCAGCGGGATCGTGCGGGTACGGCCGCGGATGTTGCCCGCGAAGGTGATGGTCGCCCCGAACTCGCCGAGGGCGCGCGCCCACGCGAGCGCAATACCGGCGGCCACCGCCGGCGCCGCGGCCGGCAAGGTCACTCGGCGCAGCACCGCGGCGCGGCTCGCACCCAACGTTGCTGCAGCCTCTTCCAAATCCTGATCGAGCCCACGGATCGCCGCCTCGACGGTGATCACGAGAAACGGCATCGCGACGAACGTCTCCGCCAGGATCACGCCCGGCGTGGAGAACGTGAGTTGTAGCCCAAACCAAGAATGGAGCAGCTCACCCGCGAACCCGGTCCGGCCGAACGCGTACAGCAGTCCCACACCGCCCACCACCGGCGGCAACACCATCGGCAACAACGTGAAGGCCCGAACGGCACTCCGACCACGGAACTCGACGCGGGCGAGCACCCAGGCGAGCGGCACGCCGAGCGCGCACGCGAGGCCGGCCGCCGCGATCGAGCAGACGAAGGACAGGCGGAGCGCGTCAAGTGCTTCGGTGGCCGTGAGGTCGTGCCACAGCCGGCCCCACGCCACTTGGCTGACCAGCCCAACCAACGGCAAGCCGATGAAGCCAAAGGCAACGAGCGCAACCAAGCAAGCGAGTAGTGACGATCGGCGTCCGCGGCGGCGCGCGGCACGACTCATCGGGTCATGTCGGCGGGAGGAAACCGAAGCTCGCCAACACGGCCTGCGCCGGCGCCGACGTCAGGAACGCGACGAACGCGCGCCCGACCTTCGGGGCGTTGCTGCCGGTCAGGGCGGCCGCCGGGTAATTCGCAATCACGTTCTGCGCGTCCGGAATCGCCACCATCTGGACCGCGGCGCCGGCGCTGTGCGCGTCGGTCACGTAGACGATGGCCGCGTCGGCGTCTCCGTTCGCCACCGCCCCGACAGTGGCCTGAGCGTCCGGTTCGCGCGTGACCGACGACTCGGGAATGACAAGACCTTCGGCCGCCACGATCTGAGCTGCGTACTTCCCGCACGGGACCGTCTCGGCGCAGAGTGCAACGATCGAGCCGTTGACCAGATCGGCGACGGCGGAGACGTTCCGAGGATTTCCAGGCTTGGTCACGATCGCCAACCGATTGCGGGCGAACACTTTCGGTGCTCCGGCCGTGCGCTTGGCATCGACGAGCACGGTCATGTTCGTGGTGTCGGCCGACGCGAACACATCTGCGGGTGCACCCTGTTGGATCTGGGTGACGAGCGCGGTCGACGAGCCGGTGTTGAGCTCGACCGACGTGCCCGGATGGCGGCGGGAGAACTCGCGGCTGAGCTTCTCGAACGCGCCGCTCAGGGACGACGCCGCCGACACCGTGATCGAGCCACTGAGCGAGTTGGGTGGGTAGGCACGTTCCACGCGGCCGCTGCTCCCACAGGCGGTGGCGGTGACGGCAATGGTCGCCGCGACGATGATGCCCATACCGCGAGCCGAGACACGGGCCATGCTCACGCCTCCAGAGGAATTTCGACGACGATGTTCGTGGCTTTCACCGATGCCGTAGCGACGTCGCCCACGTCGAGCGCGAGTTCGTCGGCCGCATCTCGGGTCATGAGCGACACAATGCGATGCGATCCCGCTTGGATCTCGACGATCGCGGTCAGACCGTCGCGCTCGACGCGCACAACCAAACCCGTGAAACGATTCCGAGCCGATCGCACGATGCCGTCCGAGACCGCGGCAGGCTGCTCACTCAGAAATCGTGCGAGTTCGTGGCCCTCAACCTCGCGATGACCGCCAGTCGTGCGAGTGGTGGCGAGGCGGCCGTCGTCGGTCCACCGCCGAACCGTGTCCACACTGACGCCCAGCAAATCCGCGGCTTTGCTCATCCGAAACCGACTCACTGGGAGATTCTAAGCCAGAAACTTTGTATTTGCGCTTCGAGGAACTGATCTCCCGCTCGTGCTCGACTGCCCCTCCGCGGCTCCGGTCAGGCGTAGGTCCGGACCAACCGGAGCACCGTGTCCGAATCCGGGCCGGTGACCGTCAGCCCAGCGGTGGCGGGATCGCGCCGGCGCCCGGCCACCTCGCAGAGTTCCGCTCCGCTCCCGGAGACGACCGTGACCGGGTCATCGTCGAGGCCGAACTCCCATCGCCCGCCGCTCGGGCCGACGAGTTCGAATCCGACCGGTCCCACCAACTCCGCGCCGGAACGAGCAAACGCGTAGGGCAGCGTGCGCCAGGCCAGCCGCGCGATGTGGCGCAGTCGCTCGGTCGGAGCGAGCTCGACACCGAGCGCGCTCGCAACATCGCCGGAGTGAATCCAGCACTCGGCCAACCGAGTCGCCGCGAGCGTGCGCGCACTCAAGCGGCCGACGACCCATTGCAGGCGAGCGCTCGGATCGACGCCATCGAACGCGGTTCGCAGGCGGGCCGCGGACTCGTGCCACTGCACGCCGATCTCGGGACCGGTACCACCACGAGCGTGGGCGACGCTTGCCGCCGCGGCATCGTCGACCGAGGAGTTGCCGCCCGCGCGTATGAACTCGGCGAGGTCGGGGGAGAGCTCGCCGCACAGGCTGGCGAGCGCGAGCTCGTCGGTCTGGTGGAGATGGAGGACGACATCCCCGACGTCCCAGCCATCGCAGGGCGACTGCTGCCGCCACTCACGCTCGTCGAGCGGCTCGAGGAGTGACCACAACTCTGCGTGCTGACCGGCCAGATCCGCCAGGAGATCGTTCGTCATCCGGGCATCCTGCTGCACCGAGTCCGGTGCGTGAGCGGTCTCGGAGCGGCTCGGAGCGCAATTCAAGTCTTCCGCTGCGCTGGACCGATACACAAGGGACGAATCCCTCACTCGGAGAATCCCCATGAACTCGTCGGCCGCTCGTATCGTCCGCACCGGGGTCACGTCGTTCGCCGTGGTCGGTCTCGCCGAAGCCGGCACCGCCGCGGCTGACGGCGGACACGGCCATCATCGCCACCG
>JANLTQ010000314.1:0-2041 GCA_031363005.1 Acidimicrobiia bacterium
GCGTCGCGGCCCGGACCGACCACAGTGTTGAGGAAGAGTTGGTGGTCATACTGGCGGTACACCCAGGACGGATCCGCAATGTTGGGCGTCGCCAGGAGCGCAAGCAGCTCCGGGCCGAGATCGGTTCCGGCCGAAAACCGCGCCGCGAGGCTCGGTACCGGATCGTCGGCGGCACGCGCGTCGTAGTCCTTCGGCCGCGCGAGCGGCCGATGGTAGACCGGACCATCGCCGAGACTGCCGATCGGCACATCGGCGATGGGTTCGCGATCCGACGAGCACTCGACCGGGTCATCGCCGATCGGGACCGGCGGATTCGCACCCGGCACGCCGATCGAATCGAAGAGTCCGTCGTAGACCCGGAAGCGGCCGGTGTCGGTGACGCGCCCGATCACCGAGGCGCGAATCTCCCAACGCTCACACAGCGCGAGCACGGCGTCGAGGTTCTCCGGCGTGACGATGGCGAGCATTCGTTCCTGGCTCTCGGACGTCAGCATTTCCACCGGGTTCATTCCTGGTTCCCGGTGTGGCGCGCGGGCGACGTCGACGTCCATGCCGGCGCCGGTCTTGGCTGCCGTCTCTGACGCCGCGCAGGATATGCCGGCCGCACCGAGGTCCTGCACGCCGATCGCGAGGCCCGAATCGAGGAGGGCGAGGCACGCCTCGATCAGCTTCTTCTCCTCGAACGGGTCACCGACCTGGACCGAGGGGCGCTTGGCCTCACTCCCCGCTTCGAACCCGGCGCTCGCCAAGACGCTCGCACCACCGATGCCGTCGCGTCCGGTCGACGCGCCGATGAGCACCGCGAGGTTGTCCACTCCCTCCGCCCGGGCCAGAACGAGCCGTTCGATTGGCAAGGTCCCGAGGCAGAAGACGTTGACCAGTGGGTTGTCGCGGTAGCACTCGTCGAAGACCAGCTCGCCACCGACGGTCGGGACCCCGACCGCGTTGCCGTATCCGCTGATGCCGCTGACCACGCCCTCGAAGAGGTACCGGGTGCGGGCGTCATCGAGCGGCCCAAACCGGAGCGGGTCCATGACCGCGATCGGGCGCGCCCCCATGGAGAAGATGTCGCGGATGATCCCGCCCACGCCGGTCGCCGCGCCTTGGTACGGCTCGACGGCGGAGGGGTGGTTGTGACTCTCGATCCGGACGGCGACCGCAATGCCGTCGCCCACATCAATGACCCCCGCGCCTTCGCCGGGACCAACCAGGACCCACGGGGCTTCGGTGGGAAATCGCCCCAGATGGGGACGCGAGGACTTGTACGAGCAGTGCTCGGACCACATCACCGAGTACATCGCCAGCTCAAGATGGGTGGGTTCGCGGCCGAGCTCGTCTACGACGGCGCTCAGCTCGTCGTCGGTCATGCCCAGCTGTCGATGAAGAGGTTGCTCCGCCACCGCGTCGAGCCTACCGACGACGTGCGATCACGCCAGGACTGCATGGCGACGCGATCGCCGTCAATAGATCGGTCCGAGATAGAGTCAAAGGCGGTGCAGGACTCCGTAAGTAATCCCGCTAAAGGATGAGTGACGATGCCCAGAAAGAACACACCGATGAGTTCCGAGCACAAGGCTGCGCTGGCAAAGGGGCGGGCGCTCGGCAAATCGGTACGCGACTACCTCGAGGCCCTGGATCAGAACAAGCCGAAGCGAGGTCGGAAACGTACTGCCGATTCGGTCAAGAAACGTCTCGAAGCTATCGAAGCTGCGCTCTCCGGAGCGTCCGCGATCAAGCGTCTCGAGTTGGTACAAGAGCGCCGCGATCTGACCGTGGAACTCGCGACCATGGGGACGTCGGTGGACATCTCAGGGCTCGAAAAGGGATTCGTCCGTGACGCGAAGGCGTACTCGGACAGCAAGGGAATCACTTACGCCAGCTGGCGCGAAGTCGGCGTACCCGCCGATGTCCTGAAGAAGGCCGGCATCACCCGCAGCGCCTAAGCACCTGCGCCCACGCGGGATTTCAGCTCCCGTATTCGTACCCGAGATCGGGCGCACCCAGCACTGGGACGTACGGGGTGGCTCGCTCGGCGAGCACG
>JANLTQ010000468.1:0-8662 GCA_031363005.1 Acidimicrobiia bacterium
GAACGCCAGGATCGAACTCGCGAAGATCACCGGAATGACGCCGGACTGGTTGACCTTCAACGGGATATAGGTGCTCTGGCCGCCGTACATACGCCGGCCGACCACCCGTTTGGCAAACTGCACGGGTATTCGGCGTTGCCCTGACTCCACGTACACGATCCCTGCAATCATCGCGATGCCGATGAGAATGATCACAGTCCCCTTGAACCAGCCGCCCTCGGCGAAGACCGACCCACCCTGAGCCGGGAGCCGTGAGACGACTGACGCGAAGATCAGAATCGACATGCCGTTGCCGATCCCTCGCTGAGTCACGAGCTCACCGAGCCACATCACCAACGCCGTGCCCGCTACCCACGTGAGCACGATGAGCGCAGCCCGGTAGGCGTTGTAGCTCGGAATCATGTCCTTGCCGGTGAACCCGGCGGTGCCGAGCAGTCCCTGCTGGCCCTCGTGGAGCGCGATGACCAAGCCCGAAGACTGCACGAGCGCGAGACCGACGGTGACGTACCTCGTCCACTGAGTGATCTTCTTCTGGCCCGACTGGCCTTCCTGCTGCCACTGCTCGAGCTTGGGGATCACCACACCGAGAAGCTGCATGATGATCGACGCCGTGATGTACGGCATGATCCCGAGAAAGAAGATCGAAACGCTGGTGATCGCTCCGCCGGAGAACAAGTCCAGGAATCCGACGACGCCCGTTCCCTGCGACGAGTTCTGCAAGGCCTTGATCTGCTCGAAGTCGACGTACGGCACCGGGATGTGGGTACCGAGCCGATACACGAGCACGACGAAAATCGTGAACAAGATTTTGTTGCGCAGGTCGGGCACCCGGAACATGTTCCGCAGACGGGACAGCATGGGTGGTGCGACCTCCTGGAGCGACTTCCGGACCCGGACGAGTCAGGCTATCGGTTGGTCAGTGCGTTGCCCTTGGCCGGCGGCCGACGATCTCCCCACGGCGCAGGGACGATTTCGACCGAACCGCCCGCGGCCTCGATGGCAGCCTTTGCGGACTCGGAAAAACCATGCGCTTTGACCGTGACCGCTTTCGTCAGTTCGCCGCGCCCAAGGACCTTGACCAGTCCGCGCTTGGCCACGAGACCGCGAGCACGCAACGTGGCCGGCGAGACCTCGGTTCCGGCGTCGAAGGACTCGAGCGTGTCGAGGTTCACCACGTGGTACTCGACCCGGAACGGGTTGTTGAAGCCCTTCAGCTTCGGCGTCCGCCGGTGCAACGGCGTCTGCCCACCTTCGAAACCGGGCTTGACGCTGCCCCGTGCGCGCTGACCCTTGCTCCCGCGACCGGCCGTCTTTCCGCCCTTGCCGCCGATTCCGCGCGCGATGCGCTGCTTCTTCTTGTGGGAGCCGGCAGCCGGCTTGAGGTCGTGGATCTTCACGAGATTTCCTCCACGGTGATGAGATGCGGCACTTTCGCGATCATCCCGCGAATGACCGGGTTGTCATCGTGCTCACGAGTGTGGCTGATCCCACGCAATCCGAGCGCGCGCAAGGTGCCGCGTTGCTTGGGCTTGATCCCGATCAACGATCGGACTTGAGTGACCTTCAACTTCATCACGCGACCTCGGTGATCTCTGTCTTCTTGGCGTTGCGCTCCCGATACGCACGGAGCATGCCGACGGTGCTGACTTCCTCTGCCGACTTCCCGCGCATCTTCGCGATGTCATCCGGACGCCGCAGACCCTGGAGGCCTGCGATCGTGGCCCGCGACACGTTGATCGCGTTGGACGAGCCGAGCGACTTGGCGAGGACATCATGCACTCCGGCAGCCTCGAGGATGGCGCGCGCCGCGCCACCGGCGATGACACCCGTACCCGGGGCTGCAGGCTTCAGCAGCACTCGTGCCGAGTCATGGCGGCCAACGATTTCGTGTGTAATGGTCGAACCGGCGAGCGCCACTGCGAAGAGGTTCTTCTTGCCCTCTTCCATGCCCTTCTGAATGGCGGCGGGAACTTCCTTTGCCTTCCCGTAGCCGAGGCCGACGTTGCCGTTGCCGTCACCGACAACCACGAGCGCGGTGAACGAGAACCGCCGGCCACCCTTCACGACTTTCGCCACGCGGTTGATCGCGATGACGCGCTCTTCGTATTGATCGTTGGCCATGGTCTCAGAACTCCAAACCGGCGCTGCGGGCGCCGTCGGCCACGGCGGCGACCCGGCCGTGGTACTTGAATCCACCGCGGTCGAAGACCACCGTGTTGATGCCGGCGCCCTTGGCGCGGTCGGCCACCCGCTCGCCGACCGAACGAGCGGCAGCAACCGTCCCGGTTCCGTCGCCGCGCGCCGAGGCCTCCATCGTCGAGGCACTCGCGATCGTACGACCGGACACGTCGTCGATCACCTGTGCGTAGATGTGCTTGTTCGAGCGGAACACGGCGAGGCGTGGCCGCGCGGCCGAGCCGTGGACCTTCTTGCGCACCCGGAGGTGGCGACGTCGACGGCTGTCGTTCGTCTTCACGCGCATCAGCTGTACGTTCCCTACTTGGCGGACTTCCCGGCTTTGCGCACAACGCGCTCACCGGCGTAGCGGATGCCCTTGCCTTTGTACGGCTCGGGCTTTCGGATCTTGCGGATGTCGGCCGCGACCTGGCCGACGAGTTGCTTGTCGATGCCGGAAATGAGAATCCGGTTCGGGGTCGGAACCTCGAACGTGATCCCGTCCGGGGCTTCGATGGGCACCGAATGCGAGAAGCCCACCTGGAGCTCCAGCTTCGACGGACCTTGTGCCGCAGCGCGGTACCCCACGCCGACGATCTCGAGCTCTTTGGTGAAGCCCTCGGACACGCCCACGACCATGTTCGCGACCAGTGAACGTGCCATGCCGTGCAGCGCGCGGTGACGGCGTTCGTCATCCGGACGCGTCACCAGCAGCTGGTCCCCGTCACGGTTGACGAAGATGTCGTCAGGGGTCTTCCACGCCAACTGGCCCTTCGGTCCCTTGACCGACACGTGCGACCCGTCGATCGAGATTTCCACGCCACTCGGAACGGGGATGGGGCTCTTACCGATGCGAGACATGATTCACCACACCTGACAGAGCACTTCGCCGCCGACGCGACGCTTGCGCGCCTCGCGGTCGGTGAGCAGTCCCTGGTTGGTCGAGAGGACCGAAATCCCCATGCCTCCGAGCACACGCGGCACGCGATTCGCGGCCATGTACACGCGCAGGCCCGGCTTCGAGACGCGCTTGATTCCCGAGATGGTGCGTTTGCGCTCGGGCGTGTACTTCATCGTGATCGTCAGCTTGTTTCCGGGGCGCGTCGGATCGTCCGCCACCTCGAAGCCTTCGATATAGCCCTCACGCAGCAGAATCCCGGCGAGCGCTTCCTTCAGTTTCGATGACGGCATCTCGGTCAGATCGTGCATCGCGATATTCGCGTTGCGGATCCGAGTGAGCATGTCGGCAACCGGGTCGGTCATTGTCACTGGCTCAACCCCCTCACCACGAAGCCTTGGTCATACCTGGGACCTCACCGGCATGGGTGAGTTCTCGCAGGCAGATACGGCACAGTCCGAACTTGCGGTACACCGAACGCGGCCGGCCGCACCGACGGCAGCGCGTGTAACCGCGCACCTTGAACTTCGGTGTGGCTTGCTGCTTGTTGACAAGTGCTTTCTTGGCCATGCCTTACCCCTGTGCTTCACGGCGGAATGGGAACCCGAGCGCACGAAGCAACGCGCGCCCTTCGTCGTTCGTCTTGGCGGTGGTGCAGATGGTGATGTCCATCCCTCGCACCGTGTCGATTTTGTCGTAGTCGATCTCGGGAAAGATCAGCTGTTCGGTGACGCCGAAGGTGTAGTTCCCGGCACCGTCGAACGACGCCGGGTTCAGACCCCGGAAGTCACGGATACGGGGAATCGCCACGCTGACCAGCCGGTCGAAGAACTCCCACATGCGGTCGCCTCGCAGGGTGACCTTCGCGCCGATGGCGTTGCCTTCGCGAAGCTTGAACGTTGCGATCGACTTCTTCGCCCGGGTGATCGCCGGCTTCTGGCCTGCGATGAGCGTGAGGTCCGCCACCGCGCCATCGAGCAGCGAGGACTGCTGGGTCGCCTGGCCGACGCCCATGTTGATCGCGATCTTGGCGAGGTTGGGAACCTGCATCACGTTCCCGAGGCTGAGCTCCGTTCGCAGCTGCTCGCGGAGTTCGGTCGCGTACCGCGTCTTCAGGCGCGGCACCGTGGTCGTGGTTGCCACTACAGGTCCTTTCCGCACTTGCGACAGACGCGGACCTTCGTGTCGCCGTCCATTCGGTACCCGATGCGGGAGTGTTTGCCGCACGAGGTACACACGATCGCCACGTTCGAGACGTGAATCGGCATGTCCTTGTCGATGATGCCGCCCTGCATCGTGGCTTTCGTGGCGCGCTGGTGCCGCTTCGCGACATTGACGCCGTCCACGATGACCTTGTCGGCGGCCACGAGCACGCGAGTGACCTCGCCGGTCTTGCCGAGATCCTTGCCCGCGATGACCTGGACCTGATCGCCCTTACGGATTTTCATGGTCGCTCCACCCTCAGTACGACAGCAGGCGCGATCGCTCCAGGGCGGGTTCCGCTCAGCTTCTTCATCTAGAGCACCTCCGGGGCCAGCGACACGATGCGCATGAACTTGCGGTCACGCAGTTCGCGCCCGACGGGGCCGAAGATGCGCGTGCCACGCGGCTGCATCTGGTCGTTGATCAATACGGCTGCGTTCTCGTCAAAACGGATGTAGCTCCCGTCGGGACGGCGGCGCTCCTTCTTGGTGCGCACGACCACGCACTTAACGACGTCGCCCTTCTTGACTGCGGCACCGGGCGTGGCGTCCTTGACGGTGGCCACGAAGATGTCGCCGATGCCGGCGTACCGACGTCGGGTACCACCGAGCACCTTGATGCACAGGACTTCACGCGCACCCGAGTTGTCGGCGACCTTCAGTCGACTCTCTTGCTGGATCATCGAGCACGCTCCAGCACTTCGACGACGCGCCAACGCTTGTTCCGCGACATCGGACGGGTCTCGGCCAACCGCACCCGGTCGCCCTCGCGAACTTCGTTGGCTTCGTCGTGCGCGAAGAGTTTGGTGGTGCGCTGCAGTGTCTTGCGGTACCGCGGGTGCTGCACCCGGTCGACCACGCTGACCACAACGGTCTTGTCCATCTTCGTCGACACCACGATGCCCTCGCGGACCTTGCGGCGATTGCGTTCGACGGGTGTCTCGGTGGCTTCGGCAGATTCAGTGGGTTCGGTGTCGCTCATGACTTGTCCTCTTGGCCCTGCGGGCCGGGCCGGACGGGCCCCGCTCCGCTGTCGGACCGGCTAATCGTGTGTACCAACTCCGCTTCGCTCATGCGTTCTCTCTCTCGGCCGTCTCGGCGGCTGCGATCTCGCGCTCGCGAAGGAGCGTGTTGAGCCGAGCGACGTCCCGTCGAACCTGTCCAAGGCGCGAGCTGTTGTCGAGCTGGCCGGTGGCGGACTGGAAGCGAAGGTTGAAGTGCTCTTCCTTCGCTTCGGCCAGCCGCTGGACCAGCTCGGCGTCGTTCAGTTCTCGGAGTTCCTGTGCGCTACTCGCCATGGTGATCAGGCCTCGTCGTGACGCACGACGAAGCGCGTCTTGATCGGCAACTTGTGCATTGCGAGCCGCATGGCTTCACGGGCCAACGGCTCGGCGACACCGGACAGTTCGAACATCACGCGACCCGGCTTGACGACGGCGACCCAGCTCTCGGGGTTGCCCTTGCCGGATCCCATTCGGGTCTCCGCCGGCTTTTGGGTGATGGGTTTGTCGGGGAACACCGTGATCCAGACCTTCCCGCCACGCTTGATGTGGCGGGTCATCGCGATACGAGCGGCCTCGATCTGGCGGTTCGTGATCCATCCGGGTTCGAGCGCCTGGATTCCGTAGTCGCCGAACGTCACCTTCGTGCCGCCCTTAGCCACTCCCGACATCCGGCCGCGCTGCACCTTGCGGTGGCGGACCTTCCTCGGCATCAACATGGTCGCACTCGTTCCTCGTGCCGTGCTTTCGAGACAGACGTCATCGCGATCCGCTCGGCCATCAGTCCTCGTCCCCGTGGAACTTGGGGGCCTCGTGGGGCTGGCGGGTGCGGCGCTCGATTTCCTCTTCTTCGGCCAACAACCGTTCGAGCTCCGGGTCCGCCTCTTTGACGAGCGGAGCATCCTCGGTGATCTCGGCGTCGCCCACTGCGGCTTCGTCGACGGGAACCGACTCGGTGGCCGGGCGACGTCGACCGCCACCGGCGGTCACGACACGGCGTCCGGTCGGTCCCGCGGTGTCGCCAACCGCCATGGCGGCTTCCTTCGCGATCTTGTCCTCGGCCACGGTCTTGTACGGGAGGATCTCGCCCTTGTAAATCCAGACCTTCACGCCGATACGACCAAAGGTCGTCCGGGCCTCAGCCTGGCCGTAGTCGATGTCGGCGCGCAGGGTGTGGAGCGGGACCCGACCTTCGCGGTACCACTCTTTCCGACTCATCTCTGCACCACCGAGTCGACCGCCGCACTGCACGCGGATACCGAGGGCGCCGGCCTTCATTGCGGTCTGCACCGCGCGCTTCATCGCCCGACGGAAACTCACACGTCCGGTGAGCTGGTCCGCAACACCCTGGGCGATCAACGTGGCGTCGAGCTCCGGCTGCTTGATCTCTTGAATGTTGAAGTGGATCTTCGGGTTGCCGGTGATCTTGAGCAGTCCAGCGCGGAGGCGGTCAGCCTCGGCGCCGCGACGACCAATGACGATTCCTGGCCGCGCCGTGTACACGTCCACGCGCAGCCGATCACGAGTGCGCTCGATTTCGACGCGACTCACCATGGCGCGCAGCAGCTCCGTGCGCAGATAGTCCCGGATCTTCCAGTCCTCGATGAGGAGTTCCTTGTATTCCTTATCCTCCGCGAACCACCGAGATTTCCAATCGGTGGTGATACCGAGGCGGAACCCGTACGGGTTGACCTTCTGACCCATTACTTCGCTCCCTTCGACGAGTCGTCGGACTCGTCGGTGTCCGCGTCGGCGACGTCGGACTCTTCGCCGTCATCACCGGCGTCATCGACCGCCTCGACGGAATCCGTCGCGTCGGCCGTCGCATCGATGTCTTCGGCCGTCGCATCATCCGCGACGTCGGTGACGATCTCATCGTCGTGATCGTGATCGTGATCGTGATCGTGATCGGCTGCGGCTGCGGCTTCGGCCTTGGCCGTGCTTGCAGCCACCCGACGACCGCGGCTGAGTCGACGGCGACGTTCGGTGGCGGCGCCGGTTCCCGACGCCTCTTCCCGCACGGCCCGCAGTCGCAGCTCGTCGTCCGAGTAGCGCTCGACCACGATGGTGATGTGGCTGGTGCGTTTCCGGATCCGAGTTCCCCGTCCACGGGCGCGGGGCCGGAACCGTTTCGCGGTTGCGCCCTCATCAGCCCAGGTTGCGGCGATGAAGAGTTCGTCGCTCGGGATGTGGTCGTTGTGCTCGGCATTCGCGACGGCAGAGTCGAGCAGCTTGGCGATCTCGACCGAAGCGCCGCGCTGGCTGAACCGGAGGATCTCACGAGCCTCGGTGACATCGAGGCCACGAATCATGTTGAGGACCAGGCGCACCTTGGTGGGTGAGCCGGGACTGTTCCGCAGAATGGCGCGCGTCATTACCGTCGCCCCTGCTTCTCTTGCCCTGCGTGATACCGGAAGGTACGCGTCGGCGCGAACTCGCCGAGCTTGTGACCGACCATCGCTTCGGTGCAGTACACCGGCACGTGCTTGCGCCCGTCGTGCACGGCGAACGTGTGACCGACGAACTCGGGCGTGATCGTGGAACGACGCGACCAGGTCTTGATGACCTTGCGGTCGCCCGCGTCGTTCATGCGCTCGACCTTCACCCGAAGGTGCTCGTCGACGAATGGTCCCTTTTTGAGGCTGCGAGGCATCGCGCCTACCTCCGGCTGCCGCGAGTGCGGCGACGACGAACGATCATCTGGTCAGATGCCTTGCCCTTCTTACGAGTACGGCCTTCCGGCTTGCCCCACGGCGAAACCGGGTGACGCCCACCGGAGCTCTTGCCCTCGCCACCACCGAGCGGGTGGTCGACGGGGTTCATTGCGACACCACGAACATGCGGTCGCTTGCCCTTCCAACGGTTCCGACCGGCCTTACCGACCGAGATCAAACCGGCTTCGGAGTTGCCGACGGCACCAACCGTGGCGCGACAGTCGATCGGTACGCGCCGCATTTCGGTCGACGGGAGACGCAATGTGGCGTACAGCCCTTCCTTGGCAACGAGCTGGATGGCAGCGCCTGCGCCCCGACCCATCTTGCCGCCGGCACCGGGCTTCAACTCGACGTTGTGGACCACGGTTCCAACGGGGATGTAGCGCAATGGCAGCGCGTTACCGGGACGGATTTCCGAACCCTGTCCGCTCTGCAGCATGTCGCCGACGGCGACCCCCGACGGGGCGATGATGTAGCGCTTCTCGCCATCGCGGTAGTGCAGCAGTGCAATGCGCGCGTTGCGGTTCGGGTCGTACTCGATCGCGGCGACCTTGGCGGGCACTCCGTCCTTGTTCCGACGGAAGTCGACGATCCGGTACTGGCGCTTGTGGCCGCCACCGCGGTGACGGCTGGTCTTGCGGCCGTACACGTTGCGACCGCCGCTCTTGTGCA
>JANLTQ010000336.1:0-2375 GCA_031363005.1 Acidimicrobiia bacterium
AGGCGCCGTGGCCCGGCGCGGGGTGCAAGGGGGGCCGCTGCTCTCGTAATGGGTGGCCGCCGGGGTGTTGGTCTTTGCGCGTGCTGAGGGAATGGTGGAACGGCGGATCGAGGCCCAGGACCTGGGCCTCGCCGAGGTGCGGACCATCGTGGGTGGCCGGCCGATCGCCTGACGTGCCGCCGCCCGAGGCCGGCGGTGTGCGATCCTGGTAGCCCTTCATGCGCCCTGCGAACCTTCTGTTCCGTCTCGTCACAATTCTTGTCCTCGGGGGCCTCGCCGTCGGCGTCTGCGCGGTCGCGCTCACGCCTGGATTCGAAAAGATCGCGGCGAGCGCCCACTACAGCGGCAAGGTCGGTCCTCGCCTGCGAACGCTCGAAGACCCCACGACGTTCTTCGACGCGAACGGTGCCGTCTATGACCGCGTCGGCCAGTTGGACCGTCAGCCCGTCTCGCTCACCGCGGTGCCAAAGGTCATGCGCCAAGCCGTGATCTCCACCGAGGACCGCACCTTCTATACGAACGAAGGCGTCGACGTGCGCTCCGCCATCCGCGCGCTCGTCTCTGACGTCGGGGCCGGCGGCATCGACCAGGGCGGCTCGACGATCACGCAGCAGCTGATCAAGAACCGGTTCTTCAAGAACCCGAAGCGCAACATCGACCGCAAGGTGCGCGAGGCGGTCCTCGCTCACCGCCTGACGAATGAATGGTCCAAGAACCGCATCCTCGAGGAGTACCTCAACACCGTGTACTTCGGCGAGAACTCCTACGGCATCCAGGCAGCCGCCACTCGCATCATCGGCAAGCCCGACCTGGCCCAGATCACGTTGCCGGAAGCGGCGTTGCTCGCCGGCTTGATCAAGAACCCGTCGGCCTATGACATCTTCGACCCGGCGAAGCAGAAGGTTGCGCTCGAGCGGAGGAACGACGTGATCCGCCGGATGCTCGTCCAACACGTGATCACTCCAGCTGAAGCGGCCGCCGCCCGCACTGCTCCGCTGCCGGCCCCGCCCCGCCCGGACAGCGAGCTGCGAGCCCGTACGCCGTACGGGGAAGAGGTGCTGAGCCAGCTGAAGACCCTCGACGTCCTCGGCAAGGATGCACTCCTCCGCGAGCAGACCATCTTCTCGGGTGGACTCCGCGTCTATACCGAGTACGACCCGCGCCTCACCGAAATGGCTGCCTACGCAATCGCGTCGACGATCAAACCGTCGTTCGCGCCGTTCACCGCGGCGATGGCGGTGATGGACCCGAAGACCGGCTCCGTGCGTGCCGTCGTTGGAGGCGCTGACGCCCAGGGATTCAACCTCGCCACCGATGGCGGTGGGCGCAAGGTCGGTTCCACGTTCAAACCGATCACGTTGGCCACCGCGATCGAGAACGGATACTCGCCGCACGACATGGTCGACGGCAGCGACAGTACCGACGCGTTCGGAGGGAAGACCGGTTGCAAGGTGGTGTACGACCCGTGGGGCAAGACCACCTACCTCGGTCACAACGCGGGAGACGGATCCAGTGGAGGGGTCAACGACCTCTACTACCAAACCAAGAATTCGGTGAACTGTGCGTACCTCCGGCTTCTGACCAGCGTCGGTCCTCCGACGGTCCAAGCCATGGCCAAGTCGCTCGGATATACGCACGCGGTCGGGAACGATCGCGTGATCGGGATCGGTGAGACGGGTCACACGCCCCTCGAGGTTGCCACGGTGTACAGCACCTTCGCCGACGAAGGTGTGAAGCACGCGCCGGTCTTCGTGCGCCGGGTCGAAGACGGAAACGGACGGGTGGTGTACCGAGCTCCCGGCGGGGTGCGGGTGCTGTCGCAGCAGACCGCGCGCACGGTCAGCGACGTGTTGAGCCACGTCACCAAAGGCACGGCACCGCGGGCGAAGTTGGCCGACCGACCGCTGGCGGGCAAGACCGGAACTGTGGACGCCGAGGTCGATGCCTGGTTTGCGGGGTACACGCCGCAACTCGTCGCCGCCGTGTGGATGGGCCACCCGCTGTATGAGGACGCAGAGAAGCGTCCCGAGGCTTCGATGGTGAACGTCGGTGATCTAGGGAAGGTCTACGGCGGGACGTATCCGGCAATCATCTGGCAGAAGTTCATGAGCGCGGCGCTCAAAGGCCAGCCAGTCATCCCGTTTACCCCGCCGGACGAGAGTCTGTGGCCGAAGCCGGCGAGCGTGAACCCGAAGGGTGGCCGCGGCGGCGCGATCTCCGAGCGTCGACCGGGTCCGGACACCCCACCGTCGAGCGCCCTGCCGACCGATACCACGTTGCCCCCGACATCGGTGCCGGCGACCACGCCACCGACCTCCGGGCCACCGCCATCGACGCCCAAACCGCCGGTCCCCTGATCGGCATCGCCATTGCGT
>JANLTQ010000450.1:0-11937 GCA_031363005.1 Acidimicrobiia bacterium
TCGCACAGGACGTGCTTGCCGGCCTCCAGCGCCGCCACCGTCCAGACCCCATGGAGGCCGTTCGGCAACGGGTTGTAGATCGCGTCGATGTCAGGGTCTGCGATCAGTGCTTCGTACGAGTCGACGACGCGCCCGATGCCGTGCTTCGACGCGAACTTCTCGCCCCGAGCGCGGTCACGAGCCGCGACCGCGGCCACCTCGACACCCTCGACCGACCGCGCCGGCTTGATGAGGGCCGGCGGCGTGATCCGCGCCGCCCCGAGCGTTCCGATCCGAAGGGTCTCCATCCTCGGACCCTAACGAACCCGATCGCCGGCGGGACTCGAGTGAGTTCTACGATCTGGCGATGCCCGACTTCGCCGACGACACCGGCACCGAACTCGAACGGAAGGCGCGTGCACTCTCGTGGACCGCGTTCGCCGAGTCGGTGACCTACACGATCCTGTTCACGTTCTGGATCATCGTCCCGAACACCGCGGGAAAAGCGATCACCGGTTCGGTGCACGGGATGGTCTGGCTCGCCTTCTGCGCGATGACGATCATGATCACCAAAGAGATGAAGTGGTCGTGGAAATACACGAGCACGGTCATCGTGCTCGGGCCTATCGGCGGCCTGATGGTCTGGGCACGGATCCGGCGCGACGGCGTGCCCTCGACGGGACGCTCGACGGCCGCCGCACTCTCCTAGTCCCCCCCGAACCGCTCATTTCGGACATAGTCCCCCGCCATCTGTGTGACATAGGCCAAACGGCCCGGGCGGATCGGTGACCAAACGCCCGACTTGGCTAGAGTCGTCACTTCTGCGTCGGGGAAGCGGATCCCCGTCGATCAAGTCGATCTGCCGAACTGCCGACACCTGTGGTCGCGGCCTGACAGCCAGCGCGCCAACCAGCACGGCAGTGGAGGGATATCACACATGCGACGAATCGTCGCCGCACTTCTCATGGTCATGTCGTCAACCGGTCTCATCGGTGTCGGCACCCCAGCCCACGCTGCGGACGCCAACGCCGAGGCCGATTTCACGAATCGGATCAATGCGCTGCGTTCGTCGCGGGGCGTCGGCGCAGTCAGCACTCATTCGGTGCTGACCGCCAAGGCCCAGGCCTGGGCCCAGCACATGGCCGACACCGGATGCCTGTGCCACTCGAATCTGCCCGACGGCGTGACCGTCGGCTGGCGGAAGTTGAGCGAGAACATCGGGCGGGGCCCAAGCGTCGCCTCCATCGACACTGCGTTGGCGAACTCCCCGCTCCACTACGCCAACATCATCGACGGGGCCGTCCACTGGATCGGCGTGGGCGTGGCCTACGGAAATGGTCAGATGTACGTCGCCGAAGTCTTCATGGACGGCGACCCCCCGCCCCCGGGTCCGAATCCGTTGGTGTTCGACAGCCACGGCCGCGGTATCGCCGCCCGGGCCCAAGGTGGTTTCTGGGTTCTCCAGGGCGATGGCACCGTCATCAACTGGGAGGGCGCGCCGGCCTACGGCTCGCCGCGCTTCCCTGGCGATTTAGCCCGAGACATCGCGGCGATGCCCGATGGCAACGGCTACGTCATCCTGGACGCGTGGGGCGGACTGCATCGCTTCGGATCAGCAGTGTCCGCGCTCGGCAACCTGAGGGGTCCGTACTGGCCCGGATGGGATATTGCCCGCAGTCTCGCGATCACCCCGGACGGGCGTGGCTTCACCGTCCTCGACGGTTTCGGCGGCCGTCACTCGTCTGGCAGCGCGCCGCGAGTTCGCGGTGGTCCGTACTGGCCCGGCTGGGACATCGCCAAGTCCATTGCGTACCGGCCCGACGGGCGGATGTACGAACTCGACGGTTTCGGCGGCATCTGGTCGATCGGCGGCGCCACGAGATACGGCGCGGCGTATTTCGGGTGGAACATCGCCAGGGACCTGACCGTCTGGCCGGACGGCAAGGGGTACGTAGTCATCGACGGCTTCGGTGGCGTCCATCGCTTCGGCTCGGCGCGCCCCCCGGCACCGACTCCATGGCAGCAGATCGACCTCTGGCGCTCCATCACACTCCAGAACACCAGCTTCCTCGCGGTTCGCAATGACGGAGCGGTGGTTCGGGTCTAGCGCGAGCAGACCGGCTCGGCCGCTACACCGGCTCGGAGACTTTGACGATCAGCTTGCCGGTGTGGTCCCCGGTGAACAGCCGATTCAGCGTGCTCGGCGCGTGCTCGAGTCCGTCGACGACCTCGGTCGCGTACTTCAGTCGGCCCGCGGCCACGAGCGGGGCAAGCCCCATGATCGCCTCGACGAACCGGTCGACGTAGTCCAGGATCAGGAAACCCTGCATTCGGGCCCTACGCATGATGAGGTTGTCGGTGTGGGTCACCCCGACCGGCCCGGCCGCGTTGTAGGTCGAGATCGCACCGCAGCACGCGATGCGGGCGCCGATCGCCAGGTTGGCGAGCGCAGCATCGAGGATCTCGCCGCCCACGTTGTCGAAGTAGACGTCGATGCCATTCGGACACAGTTCGACGAGCCGCGCCCCGACGTCTTCGGTCTTGTAGTTGATGCACGCATCGAACCCGAGGTCCTCGACGACCCAACGGCACTTCTCGTCACTGCCAGCGATACCGACGACGGTGCCCGCTCCCTTGATCTTCGCCAACTGACCCGCGATGGAGCCAACCCCACCGGCTGCGCCGGACACGACGAACGTCTCGCCGGCCTTCAGTTCGCATACGTCTTCGATGCCGAACCAGGCCGTGACACCGGTCGAGCCGTAGATGGACAGCAGATCGTTGATCTCGAGTCCTGGTGGAATCACGTTGGCCATGGCATCGCCGGAGAGCAGCCAGTAGTCCTGCCACCCCGGCATTCCCATCACCAGATCGCCGACCGCGAATCCGTCGCGGTGCGATTCGACCACTTGGGCAACTCCGGCGGCGCGTACGACCGCACCGATCTCCACCGCGGGGAGGTACGAGTCCTCCTCGCGCATCCAGACGCGGTTCGTGGGATCGACTGACAACGACAGCACGCGCAACAGCACGTCGCCCTCACCCGGGACCGGGAGGTCCTCCTCGACCCGTTCGAGACAGTCTTCGGAAACGAGACCGTCGGGACGGGCGGCGAGCAAGATGCGGCGGTTCGATGTCATGGAGGCCAGCTTGCCACCTCCTACGATCCTGCGGTGCAGTCCGACCCGGGGACCCTCGTCGACTTCGACCGATACCCGATCCAAGATCTCGACGATCCGCGCACCCGTGCGCTCGGCGCCGAATGTCGGGCCGCGCTGGACGCGACCGGCGTCGCGATCCTTCCCGGTTTCGTGTTCCCCGCTGCCATCGCCGCCATCGTCGCGGCCGCGGAACACCTCGGCGCCGACGGTCATCACCAGGATCTCCTCGGGAGCCCGTACCTCGAGATTCCTGCCGACCACTGGCCGACAGATCACCCCCGTCGCGCGCAAGGCCGAAGTGCGCTCACGGCAATTCCATACGACGATCTCGGTCCCGATTCACCGTTGCGCGCCCTCTACGAGTGGGACCCACTCCTCACTTTCATCGCATTCGCGCTCGGCACACGGGAACTGTTTCGCTACGACGATCCACTCGGCGCCGTGAACGTTGCGGTCATGCGGGATGACGACGAGCTGGCGTGGCACTTCGACCAGACCGACTTCGTGGTGTCGATTGCACTGCAATCGAGCGAGCGCGGCGGAGACTTCGAGTGCGTGCCGATGCTCCGAGCCGCCGACGACGAGCGCTACGCCGACGTGGCGGCGACCCTCAACGGCAGCCGCCCCGAGTTGGTCACCACCGTTCCGATGACCCCAGGGACACTCATGTTCTTCGCGGGGCGATATAGCTTGCATCGCGTCACGCCGGTCGAAGGGACGACCGACCGCCTCGTCGCACTGCTCGGATACGACACGCGACCGGGAACCTGTAGTTCCGAGCTCCTCCGCCTCGTTCGGTACGGACGCGCCGAAGCTCGCCGCTGAACAGACCTATCACCACCGATCGACAACCTGCACAGCCGCCCATTCGACAGGAGCACCACCATGCGGGACCTCACCGGAAAAGTCGCGGCGATCACCGGCGGCGCGAGTGGTATCGGTCGCGCGCTGGCCGACGTCTTCGCCGACCGCGGCATGCACATCGCCCTCGCCGACGTCGAGGCCGGTCCGCTCGCGCTCGCCGTCCGCGAACTGAATGAGCGCGGCGTCAACGCCATGGGTTTTGAATGCGACGTTGCCGACGCCGCGCAGGTCGACGCGTTCGCCGCCGCCACCTTCGACCGGTTCGAGACCGCACACATCATCTGTAACAACGCAGGGGTCGGCGGCGGGATGGGTCGGACCTGGGAGGTTTCACTGGAAGGTTGGGACTGGACGATCAGCGTCAACCTGATGGGCGTGGTGCACGGCCTTCGTGCATTCGTCCCGCGTCTCGTGGAGCAGAACGACGGTCACGTCATCAACACGGCGTCGCTCGCCGGACTCAAGGGGTCGCCGATGATGGCGCCCTACGTCGCGTCGAAACACGCCGTCGTCGGCATCTCGGAGTGTCTCGTACACGACTTCACCATGAGTGGTGCCGCGGTCGGGGTCTCGGTGCTGTGCCCGGCATTCATCCGGACCCGCATCGCCGAGTCCGGCCGGAACTGGCCGGGCCGCTTGGGCGCCAATCCCCTGCCCTCGCCCGAATCACCGAGTGCCGACTTCATCACCAAGCTGGTGGCCGCCGGGTTGGAACCGGCCGACTATGCCACTCGCGTGCTCGATGCGGTGGAGACCAATCGCTTCTTCGTCCTGTCCGATGACGCGCACGCCGGCGCGATTCTCAGCCGGCACGATGAAGCCGTGAGCGGCCGGCCACCGACCATCGTGGCGGTCTGAGCCGGCGTACCGCGCGTACCGTCCCCGCCGCCCCAGTCAGGGCCGACCCGCTCCGGGCACGGTGACGTCGCAGATCTCGATGGCACCGCGAAGCCCTCCGGTCTCCGCCGGGTTGCTCGCATCCGCCGTGCACACGTAGAGCGTCGTGCGGTCGGGTCCACCGAGCATGCACGCGTAGGCACCGCGGCGATCCACGGTGACCACATCGGTCACCTCGCCGCCCTCGCGTACCCGCACCACGCGGCCAGACAGCGGGCACGCGGACCAGATGGCGCCCTCGTCGTCAAGACAGATCCCGTCCGGCACGGCACCGTCGAGTTGTGCCCAGACCCGCCGGTTCGACAGTTCGCCGTTGGTCGCTATGTCGAAGGCGGTCAGGCATCCACCGAAACTCTCGCCGATGATGAGCGTCGCCCCGTCGGGGGTGATGACGGTGCCGTTCGGGAACCGAATTTCGGTGGCCGCGAGATGGGTGGATCCGTCGGGATCGACGCGGATCAATCCGGTTGCCGTCGGGGCCTCTCCGGCGTCGAGGTCGAATCCGAAGTTGCCGATGTACGCGCGACCCACTGCGTCCACCACCATGTCGTTGCAGTGCCACGGCGCGAGTCCCGACAGGTCGGCGACCTCGGACAGTTGTCCGTCGTCGAACCGGAGCAGCTTGCGGTCGTCCATCGACACGACGAGCAAGCGACCGTCGGGATCCCAACCCAGTCCGGACGGCCGGTGCTCCACCGCAACGACCTCGGTCAGCACCCCGGTCGGCGTCAACGCCAGGACCCGGCCGGCGTGTTGGTCCGAGAAGTACAGCTGATCATCGTGCCAACGCGGTCCCTCGGGAAACCGCAGTCCTTCCACCAATACCGACGTCGTGAGTTCAGCCATTCGCCGAGTCTGGCACCGGACTGCGCGTCGCGTCGCCGGTGTGGCTATCGAACAATCGCTCCGAACCGGCCGCTCTGGAAGTCGCTGATCGCGGTCTCGATCTCTTCGCTCGTGTTCATCACGAACGGACCGTAGCGAGCAACCGGCTCGCGCAGCGCTTGCCCGGTGAGCACCAAGTGTTCACTCGGCTCCGTCCCGGTGTTCGCGAGGACGAGCTCGTCACCCTCGGTGTCGTAAATACGAAGCATGCCGTCGCCCTCGCCCGCGAACGTGTACGCCATCGCGGTCTCGCCCTCGACGACATCGACGCGAACTTCGCGGCCCGGCGGCAAGGAAACGTGCAAGTAGGTCACCGGCGAATGCGTCTCGACCGGACCGGTGATGCCGCCGAACGCGCCCGCGATGACTCGGACCACCACGCCGTCGTCGGAGACCTTCGGAATCTGGTCAGCCGCGAACTCCTGGTAGCGCGGTGCGATCATCTTCTGGGCGGCCGGCAGGTTCACCCATAGTTGGAATCCGTGCATACGTCCACCGTCGGTGAAGAGTTCACGGGCCGGCATCTCGGAGTGGATGACGCCGGATCCGGCCGTCATCCACTGCACCGCGCCCGGCCCGATCCGTCCGGCATTTCCCGCCGAGTCCTCGTGTTCGCTCGCGCCCGAGATCATGTAGGTGACCGTCTCGAACCCGCGATGCGGATGGTCGGGCGCCCCCTTCGCCTGGCCGGGCTCGACCTCGACTGGGCCCATCTCGTCCAGCAGCAGGAAGGGATCCACGAGGGACAGCCTCGGCGTGGGGAACGGCCGACGCACCTCGAACCCTGCGCCTTCCAGTTGGCGATGCGCCTCCACCGTTGCGACCACTGTGCGTTCGCTCATGGACCTATCCTCCACTCCGGCACGGCATCCGCCGCACTGCGAGCCTCCAGCGTCGCCGGATTGCTCCTCCGTCGCTCCCGGGCTACTCCGGAGGCCGCCACTCGGTTCAGAACCAGCTCAACTCGGCCCGACTCATGCGCATTCCCTGACCCCCGGAACCGGCGGCTACGTTCCGACCGATGGACGCGGTTGCTTTCTACGGCCTCGAGCGCACCGACGACCCCAACCACTGGCGGCTCCCGGTGACACCGTCACTCTGTTCCGGGCTTGGCGCGCTCTTCGGTGGTTGCGGCCTGGGAGCGTGTGTGGAAGCCCTCGAACAGGCGACGGGCCGGCCGCTCGTCTGGGCGACGGGGCAATACCTGTCCTACGCCCGCCCCCCGGCGGTCCTGGACATCCGAATCGACGAAGTGGTGCGGGGACATCAGGTGTCGCAGGCGCGAGCCGTGGCCCATGTGGGTGACGACGAGATCCTGACGGTGAATGCTGCGCTCGGGCACCGCACGGTGGATCACACCGGCGCGTGGGCCGAGATGCCGGTCGTCCGGCGCCCCGAGGATTGTCCACCGCGCCAGATCCTCGAACGGCACGAGGGTTCGATCATGGACCGCACCGAGATGCGGATGGCCGACGCGCGTAACTTCGACGACCTCGACGGCACTTCCGGGTCCGGTCGCTGCGCACTCTGGGTTCGCCTGCCCGGACTCCTCGACGTCTCTGCGGCTGCGTTGTCCATCGTCGGCGACTACGTCCCGTTCGGGATCTCCCAAGCCCTCGGTCAGCGTGCCGGCGGCAACAGTCTGGACAACACCCTGCGCGTCGCGCATCGGGTGACCACCGATTGGATCCTCGCCGACATCCGCGTGCACGCCATTGCCGACGGCTTCGGGCACGGGCTCGTGCATCTCTGGGCCGAAGACGGCACACTCCTCGGGACGGCGAGCCAGTCGACCATCGTCCGGAACTGGCGCGAGGACCCACCGGAAGGAACACGAACATGACGGTCACGCAACGCTGGGGTATCACCATCCCGCTCGCCGGGGTGCCACTCATGGAACACAAGGAGTGGCTCGTCGAACTCGAGGATCTCGGCTTCACCGACGTGTGGTCGGCCGAGACCAACGGCACGGACGCCTTCACGCCGCTGGTGCTCGCCGCGGTCTGGGCACCTTCGCTGCGGTTGGGTCAGGCGATTGTTCCCGTCTACACGCGCGGGCCTGCGCTGCTCGCTCAGTCCATCGCAACGCTCGCCGACATCGCGCCCGGCCGCGCCGTGCTCGGCATCGGTTCGTCCAGCAACGTCATCGTCGAACGATGGAACGGCATCCCGTTCGAACTCCCGTATCAACACGTGCGTGACACCGTCCGGTTCCTGCGCCGCGCACTCGCAGGCGAGAAGGTGACCGAGGATTACGAGACCTTCTCGGTCAAAGGATTCCGTCTCGGCATCCGCCTCCCCGAACCCCCACCGATCCTCGTCGCGGCCCTCCGGGAAGGGATGTTGCGCCTCGCGGGACGTGAAGCCGACGGCGCCATCGTGAACTGGCTTTCGGCGGAGGACGTCAAGACCGTCGCCCCCATCGTCGGCGAGGGGAAAGAGGTGGCGGCGAGGATCTTCGTCCTCCCCACCGAAGACCGAGACACCGTGCGCGCCATCGGCCGCCGCATGGTCGCCGAGTATCTGAACGTTCCCGTCTACGCGGCGTTCCACGAATGGATCGGTCGTGGTGAGGCCCTGACCCCGATGTGGGACGCCTGGAAGTCCGGCGACCGCGCCGGCGCGGTCGAGGCAGTTCCGGACTCGGTGCTCGACGAACTCATCGTGTGGGGCTCGCCGGAACAATGCGCGGAAGGGGTGCGGCGCTACGCCGACAACGGCATCACCACGCCGGCGCCGATGATCATCGCCGACCCTCCCACGGCCAAGACCACGATCCGGGCCCTCGCCAAACTCAAGCCGTAGCGCCCGGCGCACTTCCGAAGGGTTTCGATTCGTCCACCGGTTGGTACAACTCGTCGGGCCGCCCAGACGGCAGCGGGGTGGGTACATGCATCGTCATTCGACACGTCTCCGACGGTTGGTCCGCGTCGGCGCGATCGGGGTTGCCGCCATCGCCGTCGGCGCCTGTCGCCAAGCGATCGTGACCTACCCCTCCACTGATCCCGGACCGGCCGAGACCACGTTGCTCACCCCGGACGGCGCCGATGGCTACACCTACGCCTCCTCGACCGGTCAGATGCAGGTCGCGGCGCTTGACACCAACACCTCGACCAATCTGCGCAGCACCTTCTGGCCGGCTGACAGTCCCCTCGTCGCGGACGCGCAGTCCTGCGCGACCTGGGCATCCCAATCAAGCGCGTCGGCCCAACAAGGTGCTGCGTTGCGCATCGCCGCGGTGAACGGATCGACGCGTGCCATCACCGTGACGAAGAACATCGTGTTCGGTGCGACCTGGATCTTCAATGTGCACACCTGGGACACCGCCGCCACTCCGGCGTTCCAGCCGGCGGGGTCGATCAGCCTCAAGTCCGAGCTGTGGCCGAACGACGTGGAGGCACCACTGCCCTGGCACGTTTGCGTCCGTACGGTTGGCACCACCCTTGACCTGAAGGCGTGGCGGGCCGACGAACCCGAGCCCGCATGGGGCGAGACCGGCCACGGCGGTTCGGTGACCCTGCCCGAGACTGCCGTGTATCCCGGCGCCACCGGCTGGTACATCGGCCATCTCAGCGCGGGCGCCCAGGCGGAGTTCTCCGACCTCAGGACTTGGAAGCTGGTGGTCGGACCGGCCGCCACTGCGCAACCGGCGCCCGCGCTGACGGCCACTTCTTCGGCAACTCCGGGCGCCGTCACCGTGACCGGCCGTCACCCCACGCCCTGAGCGGGTCAGAAGCTCCGCATCGCGGCGTGAGCGTCGAGCACGCCGGCGTCGCCGAAGACCTCCATGCCCTCGAGCTCCCGTCGACCGTTCAGGTACAGGAGGAGATCGCTCGCCGGGCCGCGAACCGCCACATCACCCTTCGCGTGTTCGCGAGACACCAACACTCCGTCCGGGTCGAACCGGAGCAACCACTCCCCGTTCGCGTCGGTCGAGTGCAAGTGAACGGTCTCTCCCGTTCCGCACAGTGCCGCGGCACCCGCCGGATTGAAGTTCATCGACGGCGTCAGATTCTCGAGGCGCTCGTCGATGCCGTCGACTGCCACGTCCGTACGGATGGCGTCCTGCGCTCCGAGGGCGCTCTGCGCGTCCCAGCGGTGCACGGTGGTTTCGTGCGCCATACGCCGCGCCCAGAAGCGAGCGTGCTGGTCCACGCCCCATGACCACATGTCGGCGAGCGGGTCGATTGCAGACAGCGTCGAGGTCAACGTGGCTGCGCCGGCCTCCAACCACTCCGGGTACGACGCCGGGTCGTCCGGCAACCCGAGATCGAGATCGCCGGGATTCGCGAACTCACGCGTCGCCGCGATGGCGAGCACCCAGCGATGCGTCGTCCCGGTGTGCTTCACCAGTTTCGCCATCGACCATTCCGGCGTCGCCGGGACCGGCGCGTCGGGTCCGCTCGAGCGTGCAGCATTCGCGAGGGCCTGCGCCTCGTGGGTGATGACTTCGATCAACGTTGGTTCGTCCATCCGCCAACGTTACGGGAACAGGGTAAGCGGGTCCTCTCGGAGCAGCAGCGCAGCATCGTCGTTGCGCGCCGAGTTCACCCGCGTGCTGACCGGATGGAACGCGAGCAGATCGTCAGGTGCCGGTCGGAGCAACCGAACGAGCGCGCCCGAGTCGCTCGTGTCGCGGTCGAGCCACTCGTCCCAGTCCGTAGCGTCGAGCACGACCGGCATCCGGTCGTGGACCGGTCGCATCGTGGTGTTCGCGGTGGTCGTGATGACCGTGCACGTCAGGAGCGGGTCCGCCGCAGGCTCGGCCCGCCACGACTCCCAGAGCCCGGCGAAGGCAATCGGAGCATGGTCCACGGCGTGGATGTACATCGGAACCTTCTTGGCGCTGCCGGCCTGCCATTCGTAGAACCCGTCGACCGGAATCAGGCACCGACGGCGTTCGAAAGCACCCTTGAAGGCTGCCTTTTCCGAGACGGACTCGGCCCGGGCGTTGATCATGCGATCACCGATCGCCGGGGTGTCCGCCCACGGCGGCACCAGTCCCCACCGCAGCTGGCTCAGCGAACGGACTTGCTCGCGATCACGAATGACCGAGACATCCATCCGGGGCGCCACGTTGTAGTGCGGTGCGATCGAGGCGCCCGCGACCACTTCGTCGATGTCGAAGCGTTCGACCAAGAGCGTCGGTGCACTCGCTTGAACGAATCGACCGCACACGGTCAGTGGCGAGCGGAACGGTCCGCAACTCGGTACACGAACCGCAACGCCGACCAGGTCTGATCGATCGCGCACACTTTGTTATCGACGAGCCCACAGTCGAGTCCAGTCTGCTGCACCGGGTCGAACGTCAAGTCGGTCGCGACACAGCTGGCCTTCTTGGGCCACGCCACCCAGAGGCCGCCGGCCGGCTGCAGCGCGCGGGCCATTGCCGGAAACCGACGCGCGAGTTCGCGTTCGCGCGTCGCGAAGAACACGATGACGTCGAGCTTGCCGCGCGCCTGCTCGCGGACCTCGACACCATCGGGCAGCGGCGCGAGCGTGCGCGCGAAGTCCGGAGGCGCGGCGAGGAGCGCGACCGACGCGCCGTCCTTGATGCCCAGCTTCTTGACCAGTGGTGTTCCCGAGTACCCCGCCATGCGCCGACCATCCGATCGCATTCGCGTCTGCGAGTCAACTCGGGGATTTCTCCGCCGATGAGCCGGTGGACTCCCCCGTCCGGTAACGAGCGAACGCGGGCATCCGCCACGCGAGCGCGATAGCGCCGACCACGCACAGGATCCCGCCGGAGACCACCGACACGACCGGCGACGTCATCGACGCGACCACACCTCCCTCGAGGTCGCCGAGCCGAGGGCCGCCGGCGACGACCGAGATGTGGATGCCGCTCAGGCGACCGCGGAGTGCGTCGGGAACGCTGGCTTGGAGGATGGTCGATCGGAACACGGCCGAGATCACATCCGCGCCTCCCGCGACCGCAAGGAGCAACATCGCCACGACCACGCGATCGCCGACGAGTCCGAATCCGGCGATCGCGAGCCCCCAGACGATGACCGCGGTCACGATCGCCGCCCCCTGGCGATTGACTCGGTGCACCCACCCACTCGTCAATGCTGCGATCACCGCCCCGATCGACACCGACGCGAACAGGAACCCCGCCAGCTCGGGGCCGGCGCCGAAACGGGTCCGCGCC
>JANLTQ010000469.1:0-6523 GCA_031363005.1 Acidimicrobiia bacterium
AGAAGGTCATCGCCAACGCCCGCAACGTGCAGGCCGGCGGTGAGGCCGACCCGGCCGCAGCCGGTGCGGGACGCAAGGCGCTCCTCGCCTCCCGAATGAACACCATCTTCTCGCTCCCGATGCTCGTCTTCATGGTGGGAACTCAGCACTTCCCGTACGACAAGGTGAGCTTCGAGCCCAGCGGCAGCAAGCGCGCCATCTACTGGGCCATCATGCTCGTGGTCTGGATCGCCTTCGAGCTGAACGCGCTCGGCAAGATCGGTGGGACCGCGCCCGGTGGTACGCGAGTCATCTACGACACGCACAAGAACGCAATCATCACCGGCAGCTGCTACGCGCTGTTGGTCCTGATCGTCTACGCGCTGGTGCTCGGTACCTGATCGATTTCGTGCCGCGCGCGCCGGCGAGCGCGGAGTCAGTTAGACGCCGATGAGGTCGGCGACGGTTTGACGGTGCTGCTGCGCCGTCCCGAACAGGACCGCGTCGGATTCGATTCGGCGCACGTAGAGGTGCACATCGGACTCCCACGTGTAGCCGATGCCGCCGTGGACCTGGATGGCTTCCGTCGCAATGCGTGACACCGCGTCGCCCGCCGCGGCTTTCGCCATCGCGGTGGCGAGGGCGCGGCGAGGGTCGTCCTCCGCGATGGTGAGCGCGGCGAAGTAGCCGAGCGCACGAGCCCGTTCCAGCAGGATCAACATGTCGGCGAACTTGTGCTTGATGGCTTGGAACGAGCCGATGGGCACGCCGAACTGTTCTCGCTGCTTGACGTAGTCGAGCGAGACGTCGAAGAGCTGTTGCGCCGCACCCACGGCATCGAGGGCGAGGCCGACGGTCCCGGACTGGATCGCCCGCCGCAGCCCGGCCGCCGTCCCCGGCCCGGCATCACCCAGCCTGTGATCGCCGGCGACGTCCACGGCATCGAAGGTCAGCGTGGCCAGTTGGCGACTGGGATCCACCGAGTCGATGGGGTCGATCAGCACCCGTGACGTGGGGACCACGAACGCGCCGACGCCGGTGTCACCTTCGGTGTCAGGTAGTCGGGCAATGACGACGACCGATCCGTCCGCCGCCGGTTCCATGACCACGTGCTTTGTGCCGGTGAGGGTGAACCCGGTGGACGATGGCGTGGCGATCGCGGTGGTCATCGCCGGATCCACGGAGCCGGTGGCTTCGGCGATCGCCAGCGTGCCCGAGGACTCGCCGGCGGCGACAGGCCCGAGGAACGTGACGAGCTGCTCGGGGGAGCCGAGTTCGGCGAGCACCGGAACGAACTGGGTCATCGTGCTGAACAGCGGGCCGGGCGCGAGCGCGCGCCCGAGTTCTTCCGCGACGAGCGCAAGTTCGATCGCACCGAGCCCAAGACCACCGGCCTCATCGGGGACCGTCAGCGCGGACCAACCCAGGTCACTCATCTTCGTGTGCAGCCCGGTCGGTTCGATCTGGCCGCCGCTGATGCGCGTCTCGACGATCGCGCGGACCGAACTGATCGGGCACTCAGCGTCGAGAAACGCGCGGACCGAGTCCCTCAACGCCTCCTGGTCCGAATCGAAATCGAGTTCCATGGGGCCGGGACCCTATCGCCCAACTCCTCAGCGCAAGGTGGAAGCGATGGCCTTGGTGAGCGCCCGACGGTCGAGCTTCTCGGCCGGCGTCAACGGCAGTTCGGTGACCGATTCGATCCGGTCGGGCAGCTTGTACGCGGCGAGCTGCGCCCGTGCGAACTCGCGCAACGCGTCGATGGTCGGTGGCGACGACGGGTCAGTCGGCACAATGACGGCGATGCCGACTTCACCCATGACCGGATCGGGGATCGCGACGATCGCAACCGCGGCGACGCCGGGGTGCGTCGACAGCACCGCTTCGACCTCGACGGGATACACGTTGTATCCGCCGCGGACGTACATCTCCTTGCTGCGGCCCACGAGTCGGAGTCGACCCCGATCGTCGACCCAGCCGAGGTCGCCGGTACGGACATGACCCGACCGTGTGAACGCGGCTTGCGTGGCGTCGGGATCGTGCCAGTACTGCGCCATCACGGCGGGGGATCGGAGACAGACCTGTCCGACTGACCCGACCTCGACCGGGTCGTCGTTGGCGTCGACGATCGCGAGGTCGACGGCCGGATGGGGTCGGCCCACACTCAGGATCGCATCCTCGTCGGGATCGTCGAACGCGGTCCCGAGCCCGATCCCTGCTTCCGTGCAGGAGTATCGAGTCGCAAGGCGAGCGCCGAAGCGTGATCGCGCTTCGGTGGCGGTGGCCGGGGTGATCGGTGCACCCCCGACCACGATGTATCGCACGCTGGACAGGTCGAAGGCGTCGAAGTCTGGATCGGCGAGCATCAACGCAAGCTGCGTCGGCACCCCGGCGACGGTCGTCATGCGCTCGCGCGCGAAGAGCTCGAGGGCGGCCCGTGCCCGCCAGCGCCGCATGATGAACGTGGTTCCCCCGCGCATCAGGTTGCCGGCGAGCTTGGTCATGAACCCGAGGTGGGCAAACGACGTCCCCGACACGTTTCGGGTACCGCCGCCCCACGTGCCGCCGACGTCGGTGCGGGTGATGAACCCGAGTTGGCGGTTGGTGTAGAGCGCGCCTTTCGGTTGCCCGGTCGTGCCGGACGTGAACACGATGGCAACCGCGCGGTTGTCGTCGGGCGCGAGGAGCGGAACGCGCTCATCGCGTTGGAACGCGGTGAGGACACTCCCGGGCCGATCGGCGGGGACGGCTTCCTCGACGGGGAACGCCAGGTCCGGCACCCCAGCGTGGGCAACTACGAGCCGCGGCTGAGCGATGGCAAGTACCGCCTGTTGCTCGGGGTGTGCGAGGCGGTCGTTGACGCCGGTCGTCATGGCGCCGACCTTCGCCGCCGCGAGGTAGGCCACGAGGTATTCGACTCCGGGCGGGAGCAGGAGCGCCACGACATCGCCGACCCCGATGCCCCGATGACGGAATCCCGCGGCAACCCGGTCGGAGAGTTGATCGACCTCTGCGTAGCTGAGCGGCCAGCCGTCCGGCGCGACGTAGGCGGTAGTCTCGCCGAATCGACGGGCCGCCTCGAGGGCGATCTGGGGGAGCATGGTCAGAGGATCGCACAACTCGTCATCGGGCGCGCCTGCTCGCGACGGCGGCCGGACCGATGACGCGACGGCGCCGGAACGGGACGTGCGCGCCCAGGGTCGGACGACGCAGCGCCGACTCTGCAGCGCCGGTCTGCGCGTATTCGCCCGCCGAGGGTTTCACGAGACGCGCGTCGACGACATCGTGCGCGCGGCCCGTACGTCGCACGGCACGTTCTACCTGTACTTCGCCAACAAGGAGGACCTCCTCCGCGCGCTGGCACTCGAGGCCAGCGCGGCGATCGAACGTCTTGCCAACGATGTCCCTGCGGTCGGACCTGACGCCGAGGGTGCGGCGGCGCTCCGAACCTTTCTCGATGCCTTCTTCGAGGTGTACGCCCACTACGGCGTCGTGATCCGTGCGTGGATGGAGGGCCAGGTGACCGACGGCGCCGTCGACCGATTAGGCGTCGATGCGTTCACCCACGTTGCTCGCGCATTGCGGCGCAGTCTGCGGACCGCGGGTGCGACCCACGACGAGGCGACGGTTGCTGCGCTGATGGCGCTGCTCGAACGGACCAGCTACGCGATGAGTTCGCGCGACCTCGGCTTCGACGACACAACCGCGATCGACACGCTGACCACCGTCGTCCACCGCGGCTTCTTCAACGGCACCAACAGCCGCTGACCCCACCGTCTGGCGTCGTTGAAGCCGAAGGGGTCGGCGGGCTGAGCGTGCTGATCGCGGCGGTGTGGGGTGGGGGTTACTCGGCGCCGAGGAGGAGGGTGGCGGCGGAGGAGAACCAGCCGCCGGTGCCGTTGACGCAGGCGATGCGTGCGTCCGGGACCTGACGGTCACCGGCCTCGCCCCGGAGTTGGCGGACAGCCTCGACCATGAGGAACATCCCGCGCATCCCCGGGTGACAGGCCGAGAGCCCGCCGCCGTCGGTGTTGGTGGGCAGCGCACCGCCGACTCGCAGCTTCCCGTCCTCGACGAACGGTCCGCCTTCTCCCTTGGCGCAGAACCCGAGCGCCTCCAACGAGAACAACACCATCGGGGTGAAGGCGTCGTAGATCTCGCACAGGTCGACGTCGGCCGGCGTGAGACCCGCCCGAGCGAAGGCGAGATCGCCCGACCGCACGGCGGGGGATTCGGTGAAGTCTTCCCACTCGCTCATCGTGGTGTGACTCGAGGTCTCCCCCGAGCCGAGCACGTAGACCGGTGCACGCGGAAGATCCCTGGCGCGCTCCTCGCTCGTGAGCACGATCGCACCGCCGCCATCCGAACGGATACAGCAGTGGAGCTTGGTGAGCGGATCGGCGATCATCGGCGAGTTCTGGACGTCGTCGATGGTCAGAGGTTCGCGGTAGTACGCGTCGGGGTTGAGCCCGGCGTTGAACCGCGTGGACACGGAGATCTCCGCGAGCTGTTCGATGGTGGTGCCGAACTCGTGCATGTGTCGGCGCGCGGCCATGGCGTACTTGGCGATGAGGGCGTGGCCGTAGGGGGCGTCGAACTGCACCGGGCCGCGCGCGCCGAAGGATAGGTTCGCCCGCCGATGACTGGTCTTCAGGTCGGCACGGCTGGTGGAGCCGTAGACGAGGACGATCACGTCCGCGTGCCCGGCTTGGATGGCCGCGACGGCGTGTTCGGCGAGCACGACCCAGGCGCTCCCGCCCACGCCGGTGCCGTCGATCCAGGTGGGCCGGAGACCGAGGTACTCGCCGATCTCGATCGGCGCCATGAGGCCCATGCCGGTCGAGCCGAGACCGTCGATGTCGTCCTTGGTGAGACCGGCATCGGCAATGGCGCGCGACGCCGCTTGGTAGTGCAGCTCGAACGGCGACTTCGTGTCGACGCGGCCGGTGTCCGACAACGCCGCGCCGACGATCGCGACGCGCGTCAACATTCGCACTCGCTCGCCATCGGCTTTGGGTCGTTGGTGACCGTGGGCTCGCTCACCGCTGAGTGTGCTGCGAGAATCACGCGCGGCGCTGCGCGTCGATGCCGGCATTCATCGTCTTGAAGTGGTAGCGGCCGAGAATCCGACCGATGTCGGTGGGGTCCCACTGGGTTTCGTTCCCCTCCTTGTCGGTGGCGAAGAACTCCTCGCCCATCTCCCACGGCTTGTACACGCACAGCGAGTTGCCGACCATGCGCAGCACCTGACCGGTGAGCGGCTTTGACTCGTCCGACGCGAGGAACACGACGGCGGGTGCGGAGTTGCCGGGGTTCATCCGCGTGAACTCGGTGTACTCATCGGCGGGCTTGACCTCGACCCCGGCCATCGCCGCGCCGACCATGCGAGTGGCCCCGCCCGGACCGACACAGTTCGCGCGCACGCCGTAGCGCGTCAGTTCGAGGCCGGCGATGATCGTCATCGCGGCGATGCCGGCTTTCGCGGCGCCGTAGTTGATCTGACTCGCCTGGCCCTGCAGTCCCGCCGACGACACCGTGTTGATGATCGACGCGCTGGGTTGACGGCCTTCCTTGGACTCGTTGCGCCAGTACGCCGACGCGTGCTGCATCGTGTTGAACGTGCCGTACATGTGGACCTTGACGACGGCGTCGAAGTCCTCGGGTTTCATCGAGAACATCATCTTGTCCCGCAGGATGCCGGCGTTGTTCACGAGGACGTCGAGTCGGCCGAACGCGTCGATTGCGGTCGTGATCATCTTGCCGGCGCCTTCGTAGTCCGCTACGGAGTCGTAGTTGGCGACGGCTTCACCGCCGCGGCTCGTGATGAGTGCCACGACTTCGTCGGCCACTCGCTGGTCCGACCCGGAACCGTCGACGGCGCCACCGAGATCGTTGACGACGACCCGAGCACCGTGGGCTGCGAGCAACACCGCCTCACCGCGACCGACGCCATTGCCGGCTCCCGTCACGATTGCGACCTTGCCATCGAGCATGCCCATTTGCGTGTTCCTTCCCCCGACGAGAAACTGACGTTGGCGTCACCATACCGAACCGATTTCAACGGCGGCCGGAGGAGAGAGGAAAGCCAAAGGCGAGGGATGCGAGGCACGCGCTTTTCAACAGTCCGCGCTCCCGAGCCGGGGCCTGAGCGGCCTGCGACGATCATTTCGGCGCCTCCGCTCGCCATCTCGGTGCTGCGGGTTGAGGTGGGCTCGCTTCGGCGCTGTCGCAAGAGCGGGAAAGCCGAAGGCGAGGGAAACAGAGCACGCGGTTTCAACAGTCCGCGCTCCCGAGCCGGGGCCCGAGCGGCCTGCGACGGAGTCGCAAGAGCGGGAAAGAGGGGAATATGGACACGAGCATCATCGGCAAGCCCACCGGCGCCTGGAAGGTGACGGTCGAACGCGGTCCGGTGTCGGCGTTCGCCGCCGCGGTGGGGGACACGAACCCGGTGTCTCGAGACCGGCGTGCCGCGCGCCACGCCGGGTTCGACGACCTCCCGGCGCCGCCGCCGTTCACCTTCGCCGCCGGATTCTGGGGCGCGTTC
>JANLTQ010000517.1:0-3244 GCA_031363005.1 Acidimicrobiia bacterium
ACGGCGAACTGCTCGTCAATGCCACGAAGGCCGGCGGGAAGCGAGTCCGGCTCGACGGCGTGCTCGTCAGCGAACTCGTGACCGGTGGCGTCGAAGCCGTTGTCGGGATCTCCCAGGACGAGCTGTTCGGACCGGTCGTCATGGCCGGCCTCGGTGGGATCTTTATCGAGGTCCTCGGTGACGTGACGTTCCGCGTTCCGCCGTTCGACGACCACCAAGCCGAGGCCATGCTCCGCGAACTTGCCGGGTCGAAGATGTTCGACGGCGTGCGCGGCGCCAAGCCGGCGGACCGCGCCGCGCTCGTCGACGTGATCATGCGGGTGCAGCGCATGGCCATGGAGCTCGCCGACGTGCTCGGCGAACTCGACGTCAACCCGCTCGTTGTGCGCCCGAAGGGTGCCGTCGCACTCGACGCGCTCATCGTGCGGGCGCGGTCGAACTCACTCGCCAAGGGAAAGTAGGAACGTGGACGACGCAACGCGTACCAACGCCGAGGAGGAACTCACCTCGGAGCTTCGCAATGGGGTGCTCTGGCTCACCATCAACCGGCCGGATGCGTCCAACTCGATTCCGTTCTACGTGCGCGACCGGCTCATCGAACACTTCCGCGACGCGCACACGGACCTCGCGGTTCGATGCATCGTGCTGACCGCGGCCGGCGAGCGGCACTTCTGCACCGGCTCGGACCTACGGGTCCGCCCGCCAATGCCTGCGAAGCCCGAAGGCGCACCCGAGTTCGTGGCGGGAAGCGCCGTGAACATGATGCGCACCGGCTTCCAACAGTTGATGGAGCGGATGCAGGATTGTCAGAAGCCGATCATCGTCGCCCTGAACGGCACCGCGGCCGGGGGCGGCGCGATGTTGACCCTCGCCGCCGATCTCGTCATCGCAGCCGACACCGCGAAGATCGTCGACGTGTTCGGCAAGCAGGCCTTAATCCCCGACGGCGGCTTCCTCTACCTGCTCCCGCGCATCGTCGGCACCCACAAGGCTGCCCAGATCGTGTTCCTCGGCGACACCATCACCGCCACCGAAGCCGCCGAACTCGGCATCGTGAACCGGGTGGTTCCGGCGGATCAACTCCACGCGGCGGCCGAAGAATGGGCCACTCGCATTGCGGCCAAGCCGACGAAGGTGTTGGGCTGGGCCAAGAAGTTGCTGCACGACGCCACCGAGATTCCGCGCACCGCCACGTTGGAGAACGAAGCCGTCTTCATCGAGTTGAACCAGGGCACCGACGACGGTAAAGAACGCATGGCCGCGATGATGGAAAAGCGCGACCCCATCTGGCGCGGCTGGTGAAGACCGCTTTCCAAGACGCGTGCGCGGTCGTCGGGATCGGGCAGACCGCGTACGGCAAGGGCTTGCCGGACAGCGAGTTGTCGCTCGCGTGCCAGGCGATCAGCGCCGCGATCGACGATGCCGGCCTGCGGCCATCGGACGTCGACGGTCTCTCGATGTTCTCGATGGAGAACGGCCGTGAGGTGGACGTCGCCCGCAACGTCGGGCTCGGTGACATCACGTTCTTCAGCGAAGTCGGCTACGGCGGTGGTGCCGGATGCGCGGTCGTGGGCCAGGCCGCGATGGCCGTCGCAACTGGTCAGTGCACCACTGCGGTCGCCTGGCGCGCCCGGAAGCGCGCGGCGAAGACGAGCCGACCGTGGGCCCAGGTCGACGAACGCCTCGCGGGCCACCAACAGTGGAGCCGACCGTTCGGCGTGATCCGACCCGTCGACGAGATCGCGATGCTCACGCGCCGAGCCATGCACCAGTACGGCTATACGCGTGACCACCTCGCCAACGTCGCGCTCGCGTTTCGGGGGCATGCAAACCGCAACCCGGTGGCGACGATGCACGAGAAGCCGCTGACGCGCGAGCAGTACATGAACGCGCGCTGGATCTCCGAGCCCTTGTGCCTGTTCGACAACTGCCTCGAAACCGACGGCGCACTTGCGGTCGTGATTACCACCGCCGAGCGGGCGCGGGATCTGCCCCAACCGCCCGCCTACATCCACTCCTTCGCCCAGAGCATCCCGAAACAGCACCAGGTGATGACGAACTATTTCAACGACGACCCGCTGGTCGGGCCGGCGTGGGTCTGTGCTCGCAAGCTCTGGGAGCGGAGCGATTTCCAACCGGCCGACGTGCCCGTCGCGCAGCTCTACGACGCGTTCAGTCCGCTGGTTCCCCTGTCACTCGAGGGCTACGGCTTCTGTGCCCGCGGCGAGGGCGGCGCGTTCACCGACGACGGTGCGCTCGAATGGCCGAACGGTCGACTCCCCACCAACACGTCGGGCGGCGGGATGTCCGAGGCCTACGTTCACGGCTTCAACCTCATTCTCGAAGGCGTCCGTCAGATTCGCGGCACGTCCACGAACCAAGTGACCGATCCCGCCTGCTCCCTCGTCACGAGCGGCGAAGGCGTGCCCACCTCCGCCATCCTCTTCCGCCGATGAGTACAAGCGCGTTTCTCTTGCCGGATCTCGACGACGAGATCAGCGCCGAGTTCTGGGCCGGGACCGCGCGCGCCGCACTCCTGGTCCAGGCGTGTGGTTCGTGCGGCGCGTGGCGGATGCCACCCCGACCAATGTGTCCGGCGTGTCAGTCGGTGAGTGTTCGCTGGGACGAGACCGATGGGAACGCGTCGATCTGGTCGTTCATCGTTCCCCACCCGCCACTGTTACCGGCGTACGCGGAACTCGCGCCGTACAACGCGATCGTCGTCGCGCTCGATCAAGACCCCACCATCCGATTCGTCGGAAACCTGTTGGCCGACCCGCACGGCGCCATCAACGAGATAGACGCCGCCACGATCGAGATCGGGGAACCGGTTCGCGTCGTGTTCCAGACCGTGGAGGATGTCGCACTCCCCCGTTGGGTCCGCCGCTAGGCGCAGAGGGCGAGTGGATAGGCGCGTCGCGCTTGCATGGTTTCCGCTCGCCCGTGGCCCGAGAACGAAGTGAACATGAGCGGGAAACCGGGCGCTACACGCCGAGGCGGTTTCGAGACTCCTGGATCTTCTCGATCCCCTCGGCCATCCGCTGGAGACTCTCGGCGTCGAGGTGGTCGATCAAGCTCCGCCGGACCGACGCCACGTGGGTGGGCGCCGCGTCCTCGAGCTTTTTCATCCCCTCATCAGTCAGCACCGCGAGCATGGCGCGCCGATCACAGGTCGACGGCGTGCGGCTGACATACCCACGCTTGGCCAAACCGTCGATCCGGCGGGTCAGGCCGCTCGGGGACA
>JANLTQ010000523.1:0-4977 GCA_031363005.1 Acidimicrobiia bacterium
GGCGTAGGGCACATTCCAGATGACCGGATTCGCGTGTGCGAGACAGAGGTAAGTGCCTCCATTGGGAATCGTCTGTATCCGACCACGCGAATTGATCAGCCAGGAAGCGATCACGCCGCTGGTCGCATCTTCCGGCCGTTCCCGAAGAATCACATTGTTGGGAGTATTGCCACCCGAAGCCTTCGGGGTGAAGTCCCACGCGTCGCCGAAGCCGTGGCACGTTGCGTCACCCGAAGGTCGGACGTCGAGCACATCCAGTTCGCCGATGTCGTAGACGAATCTCGACGCCGCTAGGCAGAGGAAGATTCCGCCGTTGGGGATGTCCTTGACCGAACTGCCGTCGACCAAAACAGCACGCTCCGAGCTCGGGTCTCTCGCGATGTAACTCTGGGGAGCGTTTCCGCCGCCGGGGCCCTTCACCGGTGGTGCAGGTTTGTTGTACCGCAGCAGTACGCCATCGCCGCCAGAACTCGCTGAGCCCATCGCGACCACAAAAGTGGTGATCCACTCGCCGACCTTCAACGGAAAAACGATTCGCTTGACAGACGCGAAGAATCCACGAGCTGAGGTGGAGAACGAGAAGGTCTTCTGCTCGGCGTAGCCGGCGACGAGCAGCACGAGGTTCTTGACGCACTCGACGCCAGCGGCATTAAGGCCGGCGCCCGCACAACTGGATATCGCCGACTGTGCCTCGAGGGGCAGGTCCTTCCTAAATTCGTCCCATGCTTTGCCGCCCAGCGTGTCAAGCAGTTCGACGATTCCGCGCCAAGCCGCAGTTGCTTCGAAGTCGACACTGATATCTGCGTACGTCTCACCGGAGTTGACAGCTTTGGCGACGCTGAGCGTCTGCTCGGGTCCGAGGACTTTCACGCCCGCGTCCTGCAGTTGGCGCAGAATCAAGTTCTTGAGCAAGTCGTTACCAGCCAGCCCAGAGACTCGCGGCGCGTCGAAAGTCCCGCCGTGAACGTTGTATTTGTAGAGCACATCGACAGTCGCAAGGCCGACCGAACCGTGCGCATCGTTGACGAAGGACCAGGTCATCTTGTCCGCGGGCGTCTCGGGCACGCAGCGGACGCCCCAAGGAAGTTTGCCGAGGGAAACAGCTGAGGCCCCCGAGCGCGGATTCAGGATGGCGGCACCGCACGAGGGCCGCTCCGTCAGAGTCGAACGGGCACCGGTGCCGCGCTCGATAGCGGCTCGACGCCATTCCTCGGTGACGGCAGCATCCGACAGGCCTGGAATACACGCAAGACTGAACCCCTTTGCGTATCCGTCCCCAAGGGCCTGTTCGCAAATCGAATCTCCATAGACCGTAGGACTAAGGGATGTCTGCGCAGCGGTGGCCGTCGGCAGGCCATCCACCACCGATACCGCGGCTCCGGTCCCCACCGACATTCGAACACCATCATTCGCGGTGTGCATCACCAATGGCGTTGCTTGCTCGTCGCCGATCCAGGGTCCCTGGACTCCGACAGTTGAAGTGTCCTCACGCCAAGAGCCGTGGATCTGACCGTTCATCACAGGCAGGACCTCGTCTTGCAGTGGCAGCGGCGTCACCGAGATATACGTTCCAAGCGGCTCGGTGACCCGGCCCGGCGGGACGATCAGAGCAAACCCGTCGCGCCGCACGACCGCTCCGTTTGAACCTGTTGACCACCGCCACGCCGACCCAGCTGAGAACATCGGCGCCGGCGTGACACAAACACGATGAGACTCGATTAGCCGGTCAATCGTCGGTCCCGCGAAACCTGGAATCCTCGGGGTGACGAGTTGGTGCAGATCTTGAGGCAGAGGCCGAGCGAGAACCAGCGAATTGGCCGTGACACGAGGCAGCCCAAGCTTCCGTGAGATCACATCAGCAGTTGCTGCCTGAAGGTCGACTTGGTCGATTGCAGGATCACACGCCATCGGCGACGCCGGGGGTAACGCAGGCTGTGTAGCGCAGGTCTTCGCTGAAAGGACGGCAGCCACTGGCGGACCGATTCCCGGAACTGACGACAGATCTGCACCTCGCAGCCATGGCCGACTCTGAACGATTCGATCCACGGTTGGTCGAGAGTTCAATCCAAGACCCAAGAGCAGCGCCTGCGGTGACGCCTGGTTGAGATCGACCTGTCCCTGGTGGCACTCGGTATCGACCGGAGCTAGAGAACCTGCCGGATCGGTGATCGTCGCGAATGGACTGTTGATGTCGAACGTTGGCAGCGCCATCGCATTGTCGGCGTCGCCTCGCTGTGGGGCTAGCGCGGTCACCGCCGCCAGCGCCAACGAGAGTGACGTGACGAGCACAACGATTCGATGGAGTCGCACACGACGTCGATCACGACGACGGTCAGCTCGAGACCCGCCCACAATGCCCCCTTGGTTCCGCCCAGCGCACGCGCACACTAGCCACGCTTCGTCCGTCGTCAAGTCCTTGCCCCGCCACCAACGGAGGGTCAGGAACGATATGCGGGTCCAGGGACCCGAGATTCCGTCGCCGCGGCATCACTCGTAGGCCAGAGGCCGCGCAATCGCGCAGATCGTCGCCAACGTTGCTCCGATGTCGTGAACGTGCAGCAGTGTCGAACCGGCACACGCCCCAGGTACGCGGGTAGTCGGACCCATCAGTTGCGAAACCGCGCAGCACGCATTTCAGAAGCAAACGAGTGCATCGGACCGCCCACGACCATCGGGGCGATCACCCGATGGTCGCAAGGTGCCGTCGCGGCGTGCATCGAGCCCCAGACCTACGCTCGGCGCGCACCCCAACGCCAACAAGGCCGCCGAGGGCGTGCAAAAAGCCGCGGACACCGGTCAGGAGAAGCTCGAGGAATCGAAGCTCAAGAAGAAGATCGGCGACCTGAACCAAGAGCTGGACAGCCTCGTGTTCGCGCAACGGACGGGGAACCCCGCCGACGACACGGGGGCCGAGATCACCCGACTCGTCGGCAAGATCCAGGCGGCAGAGGACCACATGGCGGCCCTGAAGTCGGACGCGCCGGAATCGGACGCCCGCGAGTTCGAGTGGGTGTTCGCCAGCGATCAGCGACCGCGGAGCGTCAGCTCTCGTCCGACCGTTCGAGACGGAACAGACGGGTCGGTTCGGAGAAGCCCTTGAGCAACGCGCGGCCGCGGTCCGAGAAGTGAAAGCCCTTGCCCGAAGCGAGATCACGCACCGCGGCGCTCACCAACACCTCGTTGCCCTCGGCGTCGCCGCACACCCGGGCCGCGAGGTTCACCGCGGAACCGTGCAGATCCCCCGCCTCTTCGATCGGCTCCCCGGCGTTGAGCCCCACCCGGATCGCAAGCGCCGGACCGTCGGACCCATCGTTCACACGCTCGGCCGCCTCGACGATGCGATTCGCCGCCCGCAGCGCACTCGACGCCGTGTAGAAGCGCGCCAGGGCGCCGTCGCCGGTGAACTTCACGAGATCACCGCCGTGCTCGGTCACCGCGGCCCGCACGATCGCGTCGTGACTCCGTCGCAACCCGGCCGCGACCAAGTCCCCGTACTGATCGGCCATCGGCGTGGACGCGACCAGGTCGGTGAACATGATCACCGACACGCGGTTCCCGCCCGGCGGGTCGTACCGGGCCGGACGGACGCCGGCGAAATGGCAGACCGCGTCGATCGCCACCGCGGCCGCGCCTTCCCACGGGTTGTGCTGCCCGCTGTCCAGTTCCACGTAGCGCCCGTCGGGGAACGCTGCCGCGAGCACCCGGGCATCCCGGGCGGGGAACACCTGGCTCTCGCGTGCGTGCAGCACCAACGTCGGCGCGTGAAACCGGGAGACGTCGTCGCGCACGTCGAACTTCGCGGCGAGCACGTAGAGGTAGCCGAGGTAGTCGAGTGAGACCGACGCCCGGATCCGTCGAGCTCGTTCCTCGTGCCGGGAGCCGGGCGCGGGATCGGTCACGTAGCTGATCGCCGTCGTCGCCATCTCCGGCGAACTCTCCAGCATGCGCATCAGATCCCCGAAACCCCGCCGCTGCTGCGACGTCCGGGTGTCGACCCACGTGGGATAGGTGCCGTCGAGCAGCAACCGTTCGACCCGCTCGGGCCACCGGGCCGCGTAGGCGATCGCGATCGGCCCGCCGAACGACGAACCCCAGAGCAGACAACGATCGACACCCGCGGCGCCGATCACGGCTTCGACGTCGGCGACAAAATCGTCGAGGTCGGGGCGGTCGACCTCCCGATCGGACACCCCATTCCCACGCGCGTCGAACCGGATGACCCGGAACCGCTGCGCGAGCGCCTCCATGAACGACCGGAAGGCCGGCTCCCCCCACATCAGCTCGAGATGTGTGATCCAGCCCCGCACGAACACGAGGGGAGGCCCGTCCCCCACCTCGGAGTACGCGATGCGGACGCCGTCCTCGGTCAGCGCGTACTGGATGTCCACGGAGGCTCACTCTGGCGCGATCGGCCGTACGGGAGCAGAATCACGCTCGCCAGGTAACCGATCACGGAGGTGGGGCAGATGCCAGCGTTCGAAACCCTGTTCAACGAACTCGTCGTCACACTCAGGGACCCGGACAAGGTCGCGGAACTGCAAGGCATGCTGGCGGGCGACGAGTCACTCGCCGACATCGCCGAGCAACTCGGGCTCGTGCACCACAGCGGCCAGAAGGCGTTCATCGGCCAACTACCGGCGTCGATGCAGGCCGCGATCCTCGCGGTGGCACGCGAGAACCTGGCGCGGGACGAGCCGAAGCAGATGATGTTCACGTGGGCCCCGGGTTACGACTGGGAGCTGCACATGTGGGAGTCGACCGCGAGCATCGTGAGTGACGGTGGGATCACCGTGCAGGTCCGCAGCCGCTACCCCGGCGACGCGCATCCGGGCATCGCCGCGAGCTGACACGACGTCTGGGGTAGCTCGGGTCATCTGGCCCTCCTGCGCAGGCCGGTGATGCTACCCGGCACCCGTGACGGGCTCCGCCGTGCGTCCCTGTCGAAGGGCGAGTGGCCCACGCACGGCGGAGCCCGTC
>JANLTQ010000530.1:0-1842 GCA_031363005.1 Acidimicrobiia bacterium
ACAGTTCGAAGCCGGCCGAGCCCGGGTCGGCCGCGGTGGTGTGATCCGAGACCGCGGCGTGCATCGAGACGTTCTCGGTGAGGTCGTCGCCGGGCTGGCCGCGAATGATCTGGTCGTGGTGGACGTCATCCGCTCGCCGTTGACCGGGGCCGACGGCAACGTCGAGTTTCTGGCTTCGGTGTTCAAGGCTGGTTCTGTGAGCGCGGCGGTCGGTGCCGATCGGCTCGACGCGGTGACGAACGAGGAGACGCCATGACACCGATCCGTCGACTGGGACTCATCGCGCATCCGGATCGGCTCGAAGCCCACGAGTTGGCGGCCCGTGCCGTCGCGTGGTGTTCGGAGCACGACGTGACGACGACCCTGGTGGAAGCGGGACCGGAAGTGGATGCGGCGCCGGGCGCGTTGGCCGGAGACCTGGACGCCGTGCTGTCGTTCGGCGGCGACGGCACCATGTTGCGCGCCGTCGCCGGGGTGACTGCGCGCGGCATCCCGATCTTGGGCGTGAACTGCGGCCAGATGGGCTACCTCACCGAGATCGAACCCGAGGCCCTCGAGCGCGTCCTGGCTCGGCTCCACGCCGGCGACTTCGCGATCAGTGAACGCACGATGCTCTCGGTCGAGGTGCAGTCGATCGGCTCGGCCGGCGGGACCTGGGCGGCGCTGAACGAAGTGGTGTTGGAGAAACCGAACGCGGGTCGGTTGGTGCGCTTCGAAGTGGTCATCAATGGCGCGCCTTTCACCAGTTACGCCGCCGACGGCGTGATCGTGGCCACGCCCACCGGATCGACGGCGTATTCGTTCTCGGCGGGTGGTCCGATCGTGTCGCCGCGCCTCGCGTGTTTTCTTATGACGCCGGTGTCGCCTCACATGCTGTTCGACCGCACGCTCGTGCTCGCCGACGACGAGGAGCTGGTCCTGCACGTCACCGATCGGCCGGCCATTCTCACGATCGACGGTCGGGAGCTCGGCGAGGTGGAGGCCGGCACGACGATCGCCTGCACCGCGGCACCGGACCCGGCGCGCCTCATCACCTTCGCGCCGCGCGACTTCCACCAGATCTTGAAGGCCAAGTTCGGTTTGGCTGATCGCTGATGCTGCTCGAACTCCGGATCACGGACCTCGGGATCATCGACGAACTCCACCTGCTCGTGGGGCCGGGACTCACCGCGATTACGGGAGAGACCGGCGCGGGCAAGACACTCGTGACCGGAGCGCTCGCGCTCCTCGCCGGCGAGCGGGCCGATGCCGGCATCGTGCGCGACGGAGCCGCGGAGGCGCGCGTCGAAGGTCGTTTCGAAGGCCCGGATGGCGACGAGATGGTGTTGGCGCGTGTGGTGCCCGCGGCGGGTCGAAGCCGCGCCTACGTGGACGGGCGGTTGGCGACCGCGGGCGAACTGGCCATGCGCGCGGCTGATTTGCTCGACCTGCACGCGCAACACGCGCACCAGGCTTTGCTCGAGCCGGCCGCGCAGCGTCGCATCCTGGACGCGTTCGTCGGTGCGCCGGCCGTCGATGCGCTGGCTGCGTACCGTGCCGCGCGACGAGAGCTCGTGGGCGTGGAGGAGCAGCTCGGTGCGCTCGGTGGCGATACCCGTATGCGCGCCCGAGAGATCTCGTTGCTCGAGTTCCAGGTCGAGGAACTCGAGGCCGCCGGGTTGACCGATCCTCTCGAAGATGCCCGGCTCGACGAAGAAGAACAACAACTCGGTGACGCGCAGGGCCTTCGGGAAGCTCTGTTCACGGCACACGCGGCGATCGACGGTCGGGTCTCGGACGGGATGGGTGACGCGGTCGCCGCGTTGAGTCATCACGAGTCGCTGCGAGAGGTGGAAGCGCGCG
>JANLTQ010000595.1:0-9074 GCA_031363005.1 Acidimicrobiia bacterium
TTCGGCCAGCTGCGCCCGAGTCGTCGCGTTGAAGCTCGATGCCACTCCGATGTGGTGCAACGTGCCGTCGACGTCGAAGAGGCCGAGGAGCAGCGAGCCCACACCGGCGCCGTCCTTGTGCACCCGGAACCCGCCCACGACAACATCCGCGGTGCGGAGATGCTTGACCTTCAGCCAGCCGCGCTCACCGGGGCGATACGTGCCGTCCACGTCTTTCACGACCAAGCCGTCGAGCCCCGCGCCTTCGAACTCGTCGAACCACCCGGCGGCGACCACGGCGTCACGCGTGCGCGGCGCGACGCGGACCGACGCGTTCGGGGTCACGAGCTGCTCGAGCAAACCGCGGCGCACCTCGAACGGTTCCTCACGTCGGTCGGCGGAATCCGCCAACAGATCGAAGGCCACGAACGCGGCCGGCGTCTCGACGGCCAACTTCTCGATCCGGCTCGCAGCCGGGTGGATGCGCTGGGAGAGCACCTCGAACTCGAGCCCGGTGTCGGTCATGATGACGATCTCACCGTCGACCACCGCTGGATCCGGCAACGCGGCCTTCAGTGGCTCGACCAGCTCGGGGAAGTACCGCGTCAGCGGCTTCTCATTCCGGGATCCGAGCTCAACGGTGTCACCGTCACGGAAGACGATGCACCGAAAGCCGTCCCACTTCGGCTCGTAACTCCACTGCTCGCCGATCGGGAGCTCGCGGGCGAGCTTCGCCAACATCGGCGACACCGGCGGCGAAACGGGAAGCGTCATCGGATGCCGGGACGGCGCACGACGGCGGCCACCCCGACCGTCGCCAGGCGCAAGGTGGCAGTGATCATCGCGAGGCCGACCGCGAACAGCACGACCGCGAACAGCGCACGCGGACTCGCCCAGGACGCGGCATCGGCAACCACCGCCCAGGGTCGAGTCGCGGCGTCCCAGGAGTTCCAGCGGCCGTACCGACCGATGAGGACGCCGACGGCGACCACTCCGTGTACTCCGATCTCGGCTCCGACCATCGCAAGACTTCCCAACCCGGCGCGACGCAGGAACGCGAACAACCGAGCCACGGACACCGTGTAGGCCACGACCCCGACGGTGACGAACCCCGAGTAGAGGAGGACCGTGCGGATCAGGACTCCGTCTCGAGCATCGTCGACCAGGTGGATCACGTCGGTCAGAACGTACGGCGCGTTCGGGAGGGCGGCGACAAAGACGGCGAAACCGAACCACCAACCCATCGATCGACATCGGCGACCCGGCGAGAAGAGTGTGAAGGACAGCGCCAGCGGCACGAGCGCAAGCATCGTGTTCCACACCATCCACGTCGGCACGGGCGAGAGTGCTCGGAGCATCGGAAGTCCCTTCAGTCAGCGATCAGTTCGACCGCGAGGCCGCCTGGGTCGCGAGTACCTCGAGGGCATCGGCGAGATCGAGTTCGTCGCGTTCTCCGGTGGCGCGCACCTTGCGTTCGACGATGCCGCGCGCCAGACCCTTGCCGCCGAGGGTGATCTGGATCGGCATGCCGAGCAGATCCGCATCGGCGAACTTCACGCCCGGACTCGCGTCTCGATCGTCGAACAAAACCTCCACACCCCGGTCCCGCAGGCCCACGTACAGCTCTTCCGCCTTCCCGAGCACCGCGGCGGCACCGTCACCACGGCCCGGGAGCATCACCAGATGCACCTGGTACGGCGCGATCGACGCCGGCCACGAGATCCCGTGATCGTCGTGGTGTTCCTCGACGACCGCCGACAGGATCCGACTCACGCCGATGCCGTAACAGCCCATGACCATCGGATGCTCGCCGCCACTGTCGTCGACGTAGGTCGCACCCAGCGCCTTCGAATACTTGTCTCCGAGCTGGAAGACGTGACCAACCTCGATGCCCCGGTCGATGCGCAACGGGCTCCCGCAGTTCGGGCACTTGTCTCCCGGTTCCACCACGACGATCTCGTTCCAGTCCGTCGGGGTGAAGTCCCGCCCGAGCGTGACGTTCTGGTCGTGATGGTCCACTCGGTTCGCACCCGTGACCCAGCCGTGCGGGGCGCGCAACGAACTGTCGGCGATCGTGCGAGCGGCGCCATCGAAGTCCGGGCCGATGTAGCCCTTCGGGATCTCGGGGTGGGCGGCAAAGTCGGCGTCGGTGTACAGCCGCACCTTGGCGGGCGCGTACGCGCTGGCGACGGCGAACTCGTTCACCTCACGGTTCCCCGGGACGAGCGCCAGGACCAGTTGACCGTCGACGTCGAATGCGATCGACTTCATGAGCAGGTCCGCAGTGGTCCCGAGGTGCTCCGCGACCGCATCGATCCCCGGCATGTCGGGCGTGTGCACGGCTTCACGCGACCCCGGGTCGACGATCGCGACCTCGGGCGAGGGCTGACGGGTCGCGGCCTCGGTGTTGGCGGCGTAGTCGCAGTGCTCGCACCAGACGAACGCGTCCTCGCCGATCGCGGCCACAGCCATGAACTCCTGGCTCGTGTCACCACCGATCTCACCCGACTGGGCCTTCACGGACCGGAAGGTGAGGCCGCACCGAGTGAAGACCCGTTGGTACGCCGCGAACATGGCGTCATAACTGCGTTGCAGACCGGCGAGGTCGGCGTCGAACGAATAGGCGTCCTTCATGAGGAACTCGCGCGCCCGCAGCAACCCGAAGCGCGGCCGGAGTTCGTCTCGGTACTTCCAGTTGATCTGGTACAGGTTGACGGGCAGGTCCCGGTAGCTCGAGTACTCCCCCGCCACCAGGGTGGTGACGACCTCTTCGGCCGTGGGCGCGAGCGCGTACCAGTTCTCCTTGCGGTCCTGCACCCGGAACATCATCGACCCGTACATCTCGTCCCGGCCGGACTGCTTCCAGAGGTCGAGCGGTTGGGCGATCGGCAGGCTCACCTCTTGCGCGCCGGCCTCGTCCATCTCGTCCCGCACGATCTGGGCGACGTTGCGCAGGACTCGAGTTCCGAGCGGGAGCCAGGAGTAGATACCCGACGACACCCGCCGGATCAGTCCCGCCCGCACCATGAGTTGATGACTCGCTACTTCGGCGTCGGCCGGATCGTCACGCAACGTGCGAAGGAAGAGGGAGGACATACGCATGACCGCGGAGGTTACTGAACGGGTTCCCCGCTCACGTTCTCCTCGTTCATGGGCCGCTCGGGCCACGGGCGAGCGGAAACCGGGTGAGCGCGAAGGCGCCTCTCCGCTCGCCCTCAGGTCGACTCCCGCCCAGAATGCGAGTGGGGCCGCGACGGGATCAGTCGATGCGCACCCCGGTCTCGGCGAAGACACTCGCCGCAAACGGAATCACCTGGTCCGCGCCGATACGAATGTTGCGCAGCGATCCCGCCCCGCGCAGCGCGTCGATCGTGGACCCGCGGACGTCCAGTCCGGTCACCACCACCTTCGACAGGTCCGCCCGAGAAAGGTCGCTGGTATCAAACCGCACCGCGGTCAGACTCGCTTCGTAGGCGTCGGCCTCGACCATCGAGCAGCCGTCGGAGCGAACGTGATCGAGCCGCGCCAACCGCAGGTTGGCGTCGTCCAGCTTGCAGTCCACGAACCGGACGTGCCGGAGTTCGGCTTCCGACAACGTGACGCCCACCATCCGGCAGTTCCGAAACTCCACTCGGTGCAGCGACGCGTCGTGCAGATCCGCGCCGGAGAGCTCACAGTCCGTAAACCGCACGTCGACGAGGTTGACCGCCCGGAGCGTTGCGGCGGTGAGCGTGGTCCCGATGAACTCGCTCCGCGTGAGATGCGCATGTGACGCATCCACCCCCGAGAGGTCCACGGCGTCGACGCGAACTTCCAAGTAGTCCTCACCGCGCTCGAGCGCGTCAAGAGACTCCGGCTCGTCGACGATCTCGGGCGGCGACGGCTCGGGGATCTCTTTCGGACTCGTCGCGCCCACCACGGGTCAGGCCACTTCCGCGATGAGTTCGATCTCCACCGCGATGTCGAACGGCAGCTCGGCCAGACCGACAGCCGTTCGGGTGTGCCGGCCGGCGTCGCCGAAGATCTCGACGAGCACGTCAGAGCAGCCGTCGATCACGCTCGGCATCTGGTTGAAGCCCGGTGCGGCATTCACCATGCCGAAGACCTTGACGATCCGGGTCACCCGATCGAGGTCACCCAACTCCGCGCGCATGGTGGCAAGGATCGACAGGGCAGTGAGTCGTGCCGCCCGCCGGCCGTCCTCGAGGCTGACCGTCGCACCCACTTTGCCGGTGACGATCTCGGCCCCGTTCACCGGGCCGTGTCCACCGACGTAGAGCACGTTCCCCGTCAGGGCGCACCCGGTGTAGCTCCCGACGGGAGGAAAAACCTCGGGGAGGGTGATCCCGAGCGCAGTCAGCCGGTCGTCGATGCGTCCCATGGTGTGCCCCTCGAGTCCGTCGCGAACGGCCCAGTTGTACCGGAACCACGGCGATTTTCCAAAGCCGAGCGTCACAGTCGGAAAATATTCCGACCAATCCACTGGCATTTCGGACGCTCGACCGGTAGGGTGAAATCCGTGATCCGAGCCCGTGGCGCCGCCAGCATTGCTCAAGGTCGCACACCGCATGAGGTGTGCGACGAGCTGTGTATGCGCGCGGGCGACGGACGCGTCTGATCTGACGCGTCCCCCTCGCCGAATCTTCCCCCACCCGGGACCGGCGTCTGAATGCTGCCGGTGCCTCTCCCCCGAAGGACACCCATGGCCATCAACCTCGACGAGCTGCGAGCCCGCCCCCTCGATCCCGAGATCGACGCGGAGATCGCCCGGTTCGCCAGCGCGATCGACGAGTACCTCGCCGGGACACTGGACGAGGACGTCTTCCGGGTCAGCCGTCTGAACCAGGGCATCTACGGCCAGCGCCAGGGCGGGACCAACCAGATGGTGCGGGTGAAGATCCCGTACGGCCGGGTCGAGCCCGAGCAACTCGAGATGTTGGCCTCGATCTCGGACCTGTATTCACGGGGATGGGGACATCTCACCACCCGCCAGAACGTGCAGTTCCACTTCGTCCAGCTGAGCGACACGCCCGAAGTCATCCGGTTGCTCGCGTCGGTAGGCCTCACCAGCCGTGAGGCGTGCGGTGACACCGTCCGCAACGTGGCCGGGTGCCATCTCGCCGGCGCCTGCCCGTACGAAGTGCTCGACATTTCACCGTGGGCCGAGGCTGCACACCAGTGGTTCCTCCGCAACCCGCTCTCGCAGCGGCTGCCCCGCAAGTTCAAGATCAACTTCAGCGGCTGCGCCACCGACTGCGGCCAGGCCATGTTCAACGACGTCGGCGTCATCGCGGTCTCGCGGCCGCGTGAGGACGGCACCCTCGAAGCCGGCTTCCGCGTCTTCCTCGCCGGCGGCCTGGGCGCGAACCCCCACCCGGCCCAGGCCCTTGAAGAGTTCACGAGCCGCGAAGATCTCCTCGCGACCATCGAGGCCACGCTGCGCACGTTCGACCACTTCGGCAACCGGGACAACAAGCTCCGGGCCCGCATGAAGTGGCTCGTCGACACGATGGGCATCGACGAACTGCGCGAGCGAATCGTCAAGGAGCGCAAGTTCCTCCGCGCGTCGGCCACCTATCCGGGTGGCCTCCCCGAAGCCGTGCTGCTCACCGGTGACGCGCCGGCCGGCATGGGCACCGAGGTCGTTGCCGATGGTGGCGTGCCGATCGAGTTCTCGGGCCTCGATCCGTATCGCAAGTGGGAACTGGCGAACGTGGTCCGCGGCCGGGCCAACGGGACCGTGAGCGCGTACGCACACTGCAAGCTCGGTGACATCACCAGCGCGCAATTCCGCCAGCTCGCCGACATCCAACGCGACTTCGGCGCAGAGCTCCGCATCACCAACCGGCAGAACTTCGTCCTGCGCGGCCTGACCGAGGAGCAGCTCGCACCGTTGTACGAGCGGCTCGTCGCGGCGGACATGCACCGGGCCGGCGCCGAGTTGGCCCGTGACGTTGTGTCCTGCCCCGGCGCCGACACGTGCAACCTCGCGGTCACCCAGTCACGCGGCCTCGCGAACGACATCGATCGTGCACTCGACGAAGCCGGACTCGCCGAGGTCGGTGGCGTGCGCGTGAACATCTCGGGTTGCACGAACTCGTGCGGCCAACACCACATCTCCGACATCGGCTTCATGGGCTTCGAACGGCGCGCGCACGGGCGTGCCGCGCCCGGCTACCAGATGCTGCTGGGTGGTCGCGTCGGTCAGATGGAGATCCAGTTCGGCGACAAGGCCACGAAGCTCCCCGCCAAGACGGCGTCGGAAGCGGTCGTGCGGGTCGTCGGCCGGTTCGCCGGTGAACGCAGCGCCGGCGAATCCTTCCGCGATTGGCTCGACCGATCCGGTGGCGCGGCGGCCGTCGGCACCACGTTGAAGGACCTCGACGTCTTCCCCACGCCTGAGGAGAACCCCGACTTCTACGTGGACTTCGATGAGACCGGACCGTACGTCTCGGCCGTCGGCGAGAGTGAGTGCGCAACGTGAGCCCCACGACCGCTGCCGCGTACTCACCGGTGGCAACGCCGGTCTCGATCGGCACCGCACCGGTGATCCCGGACCCCGACGAACTCGCTGAGATCGATCGCCGCTTCGAACACCGACCCGCGTCGGCGTTGGTGGCCTGGGCCTACGACCGGTACGGCACGGACCTCGTGCTCGCGGCGTCGTTCCAGGACTGCGTGATGATCGACATCGTCTACAAAACCGTCCCGGATGTGGAGGTCGCATTCCTCGACACGCAGTACCACTTCGCCGAGACCCTCTGGTACGTGGAGCAGGTGACGGCCCGCTACGACCTCAACCTCAATGTGATCCGTCCCGAGCGCGAGCCCGACGACCTCTGGCACAACGACCCGGACGCGTGCTGCCGGGCTCGCAAGGTCGAGCCGATGAAGCGAGCACTCGCCGGGAAGGCCGCGTGGATGAGTGGTCTGCGCCGGGCCGAGTCGCCCGCCCGCGCGAACACGCCGCTCGTGAGCTTCGATGCGAGCCGCGGCCTCGTGAAGATCAACCCGATTGCGGGCTGGTCCGACGCCGATGTCGCCGGGTACGTGAAGGACCACGACCTGCCGGTGCATCCGTTGTCCGAGCGGGGCTATGACTCCATCGGCTGCTGGCCCTGCACGCGGCCCGTCGGCGCCGAGGAAGACGCCCGCGCCGGCCGCTGGGCCGGCCTCGACAAAACCGAGTGCGGCCTCCACCTCTAACCCCCCCCCCCCCGTTCGAGCCCCGCTTTGCGCGCGTAATACGCGCCAAAAACAGCGCGATTCGCGCGTGGGAACGCCATCGCGGCGCTCGACGGACGGGCGAAATGCGCTCAGCTCCTCACCAACGCGATGACCGGGGCGAAGGAATCGACGTCCCGCACCGAGTAGTAGGAGATCCCCCACCGATCGCGGCAGGCGCGGAGGTGGTCGGCGATCTCGGCGTGGGTACCGATCGCGAGGAACGGCGTCGTCACGGCGATCTCCGTCGACGGCACCCAGCCGCCGGCCACCAACTTCGCCGCCGCGGCTTCTCGGTCGTCGGTGATGATCACGGACTGGACCAACGCGTGGATCTCGGGTACTTCCGAACGACCTGAAGCCTCGGCCTCAGCGGCGATGAACTCGACGGTGCGGTCGAGCCGATCGGCCTCCCATCGCACCTCGTGGCGTTGCCCGTCTTCGAGGGTCCGACCGAGCATCGTCAACCCGATCGAGTCCGCGTGCTTCGCCGCGTGGGCGAGTGCGGCCGGACCATTGACGCCGACAAAGATCGGCAAGTGGGTTTGGAGCGCACGTGCGATCCGCACCTCGCGGAGTTGGTAGTGCTCGCCGCTGAACGTCACCGTCGCGCCATCGAGGAGGCCGCGCAGGATCTCGACCGACTCCGCAAGGCGCGCCTTGCGGACCTTCGGTGGATCGAAGGCCACGCCCATCGCGGCGTACTCGGTGAATGAGTGACCGGCGCCAAGGCCGAGTTCGATCCGACCATCGGTGAGATGGTCCAGCGCGACGATTTCGCGGGCAAGCAGCACGGGATGCCAGAAGTCGTTGTTGATCACGAGGGGACACAATCGGACCCGGGTCGTGGCGGCGCCGATCGCGGCCAACGTGGAGAGCGGCGCCCACTGCCCGCCGATGTGATCCGACGTGTGCACGACGTCGAACCCGGCCGCCTCTGCCGCCTGCACGTTCGACAACAACTCGTCCGCCGGCTCGTCGCCGATCTGAAGACCGAAGCGGAAGGATCGCATCGCCGCAACGTTAGAACCGGTGGCCCGAGGTCGAGGCCAGTCGCCACGGTCCGAGGTCAGCCGTGACCGCGCACCGGTCTCGGCTGCTGATGGCGGCGAGTTCGAGTCGTCACGAGGGCGGCGACCCAAGCGCCGAACACGAGCGTGACGATGCAAAAACTCGGAGGCAGGTTGAACATCACTGCGAGAACGAGTCCGAGCCAGACCGCCATGAGGCCGATCGCCGTTCCGAGCCCGACGACGAACGCGGGCCGAGCCGTGATCGCGAGGGCCGTCGCCGCCGGGGTCACCACCAGCGCGAACAGGAGCAACGTGCCGACGACTTGCACCGCCATCGTGACCGCGAGCGCGAGGAGCAGCATGAAGGCGATGCCGAGGCCTCGCACCGCGACACCCTTCGCCTCGGCGACCTCGGGATCGACCGAAGCGAAGAGGAGCGGCCGGGCGATGACGAGCAACACCACGACCAGACCGGCGGTGAATGCCGCGAAGATCTCGAGCTGGCCCCAGGAAATGGCGAGGAGATTTCCGAACAGCACACTCGTGATGGTGCTGGTGTTCGCCGACGCAAGAGAGGCGAACAGCACGCCGAGTCCGGTGGCGACGGCGAGGATCGTTCCGGTGGACACTTCACGGTTCGACACCCGTTTCCCGAGTGCCCCGATGGCGAGACCGCCGCTCACGCAGAACACGGCAAGGCCGAGCGTGACCGGAATACCGGCGAGCACCGCGAACGTCGCACCAGGAAAGCCGATGTGTGCGAGCGCGTGCGCCGCAAACGCGTCGCGCCGGATGACCACGAAGTAGCCGATGAGTCCTGAAGCGACCGCGACGAGCGTGCCGCCGAGGAAGGCGTTG
>JANLTQ010000610.1:0-4223 GCA_031363005.1 Acidimicrobiia bacterium
CGTTTGTTGGCACCTACCAGGACGCCGAGACCTGACGAGTCGATGAAGCTCACGTCCCGAAGGTCCACGCGCACCTGAAGGCCGGGGTGCGCCGCGAGCAGAGCATTCATCGCCGCAGTGAACTCGTCGGCAACGGCGACGTCGATCTCGCCCCGGATGGAGAGAGTGGCGCCGGCCGCGGTGAACGTTGTGCTCTCGTTCCGGTCGTGAGCCCGCTCCATCTGTGCTCCTTCGAACCGGTTCCGATGAGGCCGGCGGCATACCCCGGCTCAGCGGAACTCAAACCCAGGACGGCCATTGGGACGAAATCCGGCGGCCGCCCGTTCGTCTTCGTCCTCAGCGCCCCAGAGTCCGAACTCGTGATTCGCGCGCGCCCAGTCTCTGCACTCGTTCAGAACCGGACAGGCACGGCAGAGGTACCGAGCCCGATCTTCGCGTTTGCGACGGGTGCTGGCGCGCTCATCGCTGACGGCGTAGAAGAGGTCCGTTCTCCCCCGACACACGGCCCGGTCGTGCCAGGCCGGCATTCGGAAGAGGAGGGACGGAAAGGCAAGCGCCCGCTCGCGAACCCGCTGGGACGCCGCAACCGAAGTCACGGCGTCCCAACCGAGTCAGCATCGTTCGCCGCAATGGTGGATTCCATGGCGATTCCATTCCCTCGCAGCGACGGGTCGAAACCGTCAGTGCCGGACCAGGTGTCGTCCGCTGCGGTGACTCATCGCTCGGTAGACGAGCAGTGCGATGACCGCGCCGACGACCGAGCCGATGATTCCCGAAGCCTGGAGCGCGCCGTCGGCCAGGTCCTTCCCGAATAGCGCCCACCCGATGAATCCGCCGATGAGCGATCCGACGATTCCGAGCAGGATGGTCGCACCGATCCCCATGGAATCGCGGCCGGGAACGAGTAACCGAGCTAGGAAGCCGGCGACGATGCCGATGACCAACAGGTAGAGCAAGAAACCGATCATGGGTCCTCCTTGTGTCGCCAATGTGTGCGACCGGTGTTCCCGAAATCACCCGGGTGAAACCTGGAAGTTTCCGGACGATCTCCGGGTAGGCGAGAGGCGATGCAGAACGGTCGCACGAAGGTCCCGAGTACCACCGACGCACGCGCGGCGCTGGGGTAACCCGCACATCGATCGACGTGCGGCCCGATTCCCGCATGGGGGTCGGGTCTCTTCGCGTCAGAGGCAGTCGCCATCCCACAGGTCGAGCGGCGTACCGGGGGAGAAAGCGAGCCGGCGCCCGAGCCCCGCGGGGCCCGTCTCCTGCATGAGGTATTGCGCGCCGTCAGGAATCGCGACCGAGCGATGGCCAACGGTCACGCGCCAGTGCAGAGGAAGACGCTTCCGATTCGATTCGAATCCGAACGCAGCGACCAATCGTTCCGACGCGCGCGGGACGTACCCCTCGGGGTCCCGGATCTCGAGGCCCTCGAGCGCGGCCACCTTGACGAGAATTTGGAGCGCGCGGCAGTCGCTGCCGGACACGTCGATCGGACCGTCGGCGAGAAGCGTGATGAGCGCAGCCCGGACCTCGATCTCGGTGGCATCGCGGTCGACGAACATGGGAGCGCCGTACGCCGATCGGGGCGCGCGCCGACGCCCGGAGATGACGCGCCATGCGAGCACGCCGAGGAGCAGCCCGCCCGCCAGGATCAGGCCATAGGTCATCAGCGAATTTCCACCCGCGCTACCGGTGGTGGCGCGGCGGTTGAGTTGCGTGACGTCCGCCGAACCGTCGGCCGGCTTCTTTCGGGCGATCTCCCGACCCGCGACGTCGAGGGAAAGGCCGCCCTTGGTGGGGGACAGATCCGGAAGCGGCGACGCGTCGCGCAGTTTGATCGCTTGTTGCTTGGCCTTGGCCTTGGCGGCGAGAACTTTCCGGCGTGCCGCCGGGACCCGAACACCCGCGCTTGGCGAGGTGTCCGTGGCGACGGAGGTGCTGGTGCCACCCGTCGTGCCGGAACGGGTGGCGGGCTGTGACGTGGTGGTGGTCGCCCGCGTCGTGGTCGTCGTGGGGCGGGTCGTGATGACCGGCGGCCGAGTCGTCGTGGTCGTGGGCGGCGCAGTGGTGGTCGTCGTCGCGGGCGCCGTGGTCGGCGGCGTGGTGTCCGGCACCGTCGTCGGCACGGTCGTGGGGTCGGTGGGCAGCGTCGGATCAATGATGATGTCGGCGCCGACCCGTGACGCCGGTGCGAGGCCGACCGACAACGCCACGGCGCCGAGGAGAGTCGCAACGCCGACGGCGAAGACTCGGAGGCGAGGCCGGACGGGCCGAGCCGTGCCGGATCTTGACGCTCCGGGCAAGGCTGATCCGTGCTGGTGTTCGATCGCCATTCCGCCCACCTGGCCCTTCGATCGTTCGAGGTCACCTGCGCGCCGCATCCTTGCCGCGCCTGTCGATGGCCGCCACCCTCCGCGTGAGGTGGACACCTGAGATCCAAGTATGACGGCTCGCGAGGCGAGGGAATGGCACCGGTCCCACAAGTTCGCGCGCAGAGTGGCGACGGCCCGTCGAGGCTGGGTCGACGGCGAACGTCACGCCATGATGAAGCGATGGCGCACACCGACGTCCCGCTCTCGATCCTGGACCTCGCCATCATCGACCGCGGCTCCTCGGCCAGCGACGCGTTCTCCGCCAGCGTGGCGCTGGCGCAACGGGCCGAGGCCCAGGGCTTCCGGCGGGTTTGGTACGCCGAGCACCACAACATGGCCTCGATTGCCTCGTCGGCCACGAGCGTGCTGATCGCGCACGTCGCCGCCCAGACCACGTCGATTCGGTTGGGGGCCGGCGGCATCATGCTGCCGAATCACTCGCCGCTCGTGATCGCCGAACAGTTCGGCACCCTGGCCACGCTTCATCCCGACCGGATCGATCTCGGGCTGGGCCGCGCGCCCGGTAGCGACCAGACAACGATGCGAGCACTGCGCCGCTCAGAGGTAGCCGCCGAACGCTTTCCGGACGACGTGTTGGAGTTGCAGGGCTATCTCGCCGGGACGTCTCGCGTCCGGGGCGTCACTGCGGTGCCCGGGGCGGGCACCCAGGTGCCGATCTACATCCTGGGATCTTCGATGTTCGGCGCGCAGTTGGCCGCCATGTTGGGTCTGCCGTACGCGATCGCATCACACTTCGCGCCGCAGGCACTCGAGGCGGCGGTTGCGATGTATCGCGCCGAGTTCCGTGCGTCGGCCGACCACGCCCAGCCCTACGTGATCGCGGCAGTGAACCTGATCGTTGCCGACGACGACGATCGCGCCCAGCGCGAGTTCGAAACGGTTCGTCGTGCTCGGGTCAAGCGCATGCTCACCGGCAGTCCGACGATGTCCGATGAAGCAGTGGACGAAATCCTCGCGTCACGAGAAGGACGCCATCTCGCCGAGATGATGAGGCATCGCGCCGTCGGCACACCGGATCGCGCCGCGGACGAGATTCGGCAGTTCGCGAAGCTCGCCGCCGCGGACGAAGTGATGGTCGTTCCCGCCGGCCTGACCGCGACCTCTCGACTCGAATCGGTGGATCGCCTCGCCGACGCGTGGCGGCCACGCAGCAACTCAACGTCGGCTCCCTGAACGGACGTCACACGCTCGACGAGTCGCGATCGCGGTCGACGTCGATTTCGGCCCACACGGTCTTGCCGTTCGGGGCGTCGTCACGACCCCAGCGCGTCACGAGCCGCTCCACCATGACCAGACCACGACCATGTTGGCGATCGAGACTCGCAGGTTGCGGTGCGATGTCGAGATCGGTGACTGCGGAGTCGAACACGGCGATCCGAATCGCGCCTTCGGCGGCGGTGAGGTCGAGTTCAATGTGAGGGCCACCGTGTGTGATGGCATTCGCCACGAGTTCGGCGACGACGAGGGCCGCCGTCTCGGAGCACTCGGGGTGGCCGATGTCACGAAGCCACTCGGTCACGACGACGCGCGCTCGTCGACTGCTGGCGGGGGCCGCTTCGAGGGTGACGTTCTCGTGCGCAGGCATAGACCGCTTTCTTGGCCGGCTGCTCAGGCGATTTCCGAAGGGCCGGTTGCGTCGTGAAGGTGGCGTGGGCATCGCGCGCGCCGCGAAAACGAACGTACCCGCATCACCACATCTCAACCGCGGAACATCTTGGAGGACTCGGTTTCTCCCGCGGATCGCGCGGGTAGGCCGATGGTCCCCCAACGTCAAGGAGACCACATGTCGAAAGATGCAAGAGTCACGAAGGACCTCGTCCAGAC
>JANLTQ010000615.1:0-3694 GCA_031363005.1 Acidimicrobiia bacterium
GATGATCGGCGGCTTCGAGGAGCCGACCTCGGGCCTGATCGAACTCCAGGGCCAGGACGTGACCTGGCTGGCGCCCTACAAGCGCAACGTGAACACGGTCTTCCAGCAGTACGCGCTCTTCCCGCATCTGTCGGTGAGCGCGAATGTGGCCTTCGGACTGCAATCCAAGAAGGTGCCGAAGGCTGACATCGCACGGCGGGTCGACGAAATGCTCGCCGTCGTCCGCCTGGCGGACTTCGGCGCGCGAAAGCCGGCGCAGCTGTCCGGTGGTCAACAGCAACGGGTGGCCCTGGCTCGGGCGCTCGTGAACTATCCGAGTGCCCTGCTGCTGGACGAGCCGCTCGGTGCGCTCGACCTCAAGTTGCGCCAGGTCATGCAACTCGAACTCAAGCGGATCCAACGTGAGGTCGGCATCACCTTTGTGTTCGTCACCCACGATCAGGAAGAGGCGCTCACGATGAGCGACCGAATCGCGGTGATGAACGAAGGGCACGTGGAGCAGATCGGGACGCCGGAGGAGATCTACCACCAGCCCGCGTCCGAGTTCGTGGCCGGGTTCATCGGGATGGCGAACTTGCTGCCCGCAACGATGGAGACCGTCGACGGTGACACGGCCACTGCCGCGCTCTCTGACGGCACCGCGGTCCGAGCGCCCGCAGTGGCAGGCCTCACCCGGGGCGACCCGGCCACGTTCATGATTCGCCCCGAACGGATGCGGCTGCGCGTCGGGTCGGCGGAAGGAATCTCGGCGGAGGTGGTGGACCTCGTTTTCCAAGGTCCGCTGATCCGATTCGAGTTGAAGACGGCGGAAGGCAGCCCGATCGTGGCGCACGTGGGCCCGGACGAGAACCTGCCGCTCCTCCGCCCGGGCGACCGGGTGCAGATCACCTGGGATGCCGACGGCGGGCGCTTGCTGCGCCGGCACGAACAGATGACCGCCACTGCGGTCCCGAACTGACGAGGGAGTCCCGAATGACCCAGCACGATGATGCAGTACGGGCCGAAGCGGTGCGGATGGCGCGTGACGCGATGTCGCGACGGCGGTTCCTCGGGGGCGCCGGTGCGTTGTTCGGGGGTGCGCTCGTCGCGCCGGCGGTCCTGGCCGCGTGCGGGTCGAGCAGCGGGTCGAAGGCCGGCGGCGGTAGTGGCGGCGCGAAGTCGGTCCACATCTCCAACTGGACCGACTACATCGCGGCGCAGTCCAAGAAGGACTTCACCCGAGCCACCGGGATCGCGCTGACCTACACCGAGGACGTCAACGACAACAACGAGTACTTCGCCAAGGTCCGTCCGAACCTGAGCAAGAAGCGCAGCATCGGCAGCGACGGGTTCGTCCTCACGGACTGGATGGCGAACCGGATGATCAACCAGGTGAAGTGGACCCAGCCGCTCGTCGCCGCGAAGTTTCCCAACCAGACGAACCTCAGGGCGGCGCTCCAACATCCCGCCTTCGACCCGGACCGGAAATCCAGTGCTCCGTGGGCGAGCGGCGTGGCGGGGATTGCCTACAACCTGAAGACCACGGGCCAGGACCTCAAGACCATCGACGATTTTCTGGCCGTCGGCGGCACGACGACGGTGCTGAGTGAGATGCGCGACACCCTCGGCCTGTTCATGATGGCGGACGGCAAGGACATCAAGAAGCCCACGTTGGCGGACGCGGAACCGTCGTTCGCTCGAATCAAGCAGGCCCTCGCCGACGGCAAGATCGACGGTGTCAACGGCAACGAATACGTGAACGACCTCGGGTCGGGGAATCTCGCGGCGGCCTTTGCGTGGTCCGGCGACGTCGCGCAGATCGCGAAGTCGAACCCCGACATCAAGTTCGCGGTACCGGAGTCCGGTGGGACCCTGTGGTCGGACAACTTCATGATCCCGTACACCACCGACAAGGCCGATCTCGCGACCGAGTTCATCAACTTCTTCTACGACCCGAAGAACGCGGCGATCCTCACGGCCGAGATCCAGTACATCTCGCCCGTCGACGGAGTTGCGGAGGAACTGACCAAGCTCGGCGGCGACGCTGCGAAGCTGGTGGACAACCCGCTCGTCGTCCCGACCGACGACTTCCTTGCGACGCTGTCGATCTTCGGAGCGCTCGACGAGACGGCGGAGGAAGCGTTCGACAAGCGGTTCGCCGAGATCACCGGTACCGGCTGAGACCCGTGCAGGCCCGGGGCTGAACGACGGTGATCGAACGCGACGACCAGGGGCGCAAGCGCGCCACGATCGCGCCCTGGCTCCTCCAGGGTCCGGGCATCGTGTTCCTCGTCGTCTTCTTCTTCTTCCCGCTCTACACGCTCGGGCGGATGGCGCTGTCCGCGCGGGCGAGCCGGTTTTCCGATCCAGTGTTCAGCTGGCACTGGGACAACTTCGCAAGCGCGTTCTCCAAGTACGGCGACCAGTTCACCCGGTCGTTCCTCTACGCCGCCGCCGCCACATTGCTGGCGCTCGCCATCGCGTATCCCCTGGCCTACGTGATCGCGTTCCGCGGCGGACGATTCAAGAACGTCCTGCTGGGGTTGGTCGTGGTGCCGTTCTTCACCAACTTCCTCATCCGCACCCTCGCCTGGAAGACGATCCTCGGCGACCAGGGCACCGTGGTGAGCGTGCTGCGGGGAGTGGGAATCCTGGGCAGTTCCGGCACACTCCTCCGTACCCCGCTCGCGGTGATCGGTGGTCTCACGTACAACTTCCTGCCGTTCATGGTCTTGCCGGTGTACGTCGCGCTCGAGAAGATCGATCCCCGCCTGGTCGACGCGGCGCGTGACCTGTACTCCAACACCTGGCGCGCCTTTCGCAAGGTCGTGTTCCCGCTTTCGCTGCCCGGAGTGTTTGCCGGTTCGCTGCTGGTGTTCATCCCGGCAGCCGGCGACTTCGTGAACGCGTACTACCTCGGCAACACGAACAACTCGATGATCGGCAACGTGGTGCAGAACCAGTTCTTGGTGCAGGTCGACTACCCCGTGGCCGCGGCCCTGTCCTTCGTCTTCATGGCCATCGTCATGGTCATCGTGATCGCCTACGCGCGGGTGCTGGGAACGGAGGATCTCGTATGACCGCGGTGACACCGACGGCTCGGGGCAGGAAAGGAACGTCGGGCACCGTCACGTCGCCCGGTGGGCGCGCCGGACGAATCGGAGTGAACTTCGCCGCGGCACTGGGGCTGCTGTACCTCTTCCTGCCGATCTTTGTGATCGTGGCGTTCAGCTTCAACCAGCCCTCGGGCAAGTTCAACGCGGTGTGGGAGCAGTTCACCTTCGACAACTGGATGCATCCGTTCGCCGATCAGGGGCTGGTCGACGCGCTGTGGTTGAGCTTGCGGATCTCGCTCATTGCGTCGCTCGTCGCGACCGTGCTCGGAACTTTCATGGCGATCGCAGCAGTTCGGTATCGATTCCGGGCGAGTGGTTTCGTGAACTTCCTCGTGGTGCTCCCGCTGACGACGCCCGAGATCGTGCTGGGCGCATCGCTCCTGACGCTCTTCTTGGAGCCCCACCTCGTGCTCGCCAACCATCGGTTCGCGCTCGGGTTCGTCACCATCCTCCTCGCGCACATCATGTTCTGTGTCAGCTACGTGGCGATGACGGTCAAGGCGCGTATCCGCGGCTTCGATTGGACGCTCGAGGACGCGGCGATGGACCTGGGCGCGCCCCCGGCTCGGACGTTCCTGAAGGTGACGCTGCCGCTGATC
>JANLTQ010000617.1:0-7056 GCA_031363005.1 Acidimicrobiia bacterium
TACGGCGACGAGAAGGCCAAGATCTTCCTCGCCATTCTCGGCAAGCGAATGGGGACAGCGCCAGCGGGCTGGGAACGGCTGGCCGGACCCTTCGGAGACTCGACGCCACGTTCGGTTGCCGACGTCGATTCTCCGGAGGCCTTCGTGCGCGTCCGGGCGTGGAAGAAGGAACAAAAGGCCAAGGGCAAGTCCAAAGCTCAGTAACTCCGATTTTTGCCGGCACCCGACTGCACACCGCGTGCAAAGTTCGTTAAGATCCCGGTTCTTCTCGAATCTGTGGGGGTTTTCTCGTGCGTGTTTCTCGACTCTTCGGCGCCGCAGCGGTCGGTACCGCGTTGATGGTCTCGGTCGCCGCCTGCGGCAGCAGCAGCTCGGACACGGCGAAGTCTTCGCCGGCGAAGTCGTCCGGCCACGGCATGTCCGCGCAAGAGATGAAGTGCATGGACAAGCACTACAGCGCAGACCACGCCAAGATGTGCCCCGATGCGGCACCCGAGGCCAAGCCGTACACGTTGGCGAAGCCGCTGACGTACCAGGCCGACGGCCTCGTCGACCCGAACAGCGTCGACCTCTCCGGTGTGGCCGGTGTCGGCCCGGCCCAGCAGGCCGAAGCCGAGAAACTGCTCGTCTCGACGATCAAGACGTTGCCGAAATGGAACGACATCGAAACGGCGAAAGCGGACGGGTTCCAGTCGATCGGTGACGGACTGACCGGCGAGGAGCACTTGCTCCACTGGGACTGGATCAACGACGACACGATGTTCGACCCGAACCAACCCGAGTCGCTGGTCTACAAGGTCGACCGGGTGACGAAGGCGAAGACGCTCGAGGCTGCGATGTACATCCTTCCCGAGAAGTACACGTTGGAGAATCCGCCATCGATCGACAGCCCGCTCGTGCAGTTCCACTACCACGACAACCTCTGCTTCACGGCGGCAACGGCGACCGAAGGACCGCAAGTGCGCGGACTGGTCGACGCCAGCGGGAACTGCGGCAAGTCTCCGTTCGGCGGGCAGCAGCTCACCAAGTTCAATCCCAACATCCAGGTGCACGTCTGGATCCGCAAGAACGAGTGCGGACCGTTCGCGGCTCTCCTCGGTGTCGGTGCCGGCCAGATCAAAGGCGGCGCCGAGCGTTCCTGCGTCAAGGATCACTCCGAACTCGGTCTGTAACAGTCACGTCTGCTCGTACGGTCGCCGATCAAGGGACCGCGTGCGGCGTTGGCTCTCTCCCGAGCTGCTCGCTTCGCTCGGGGAGGGTTTGGCGCGTGTGTGAGTTCCAGAATCGGGTCCGGCACGTCGTGAGCTCCCGATCACGCTTGACTCGCTCCCGAGACGTAGCGAGGAACGAGCGGAGTTGAGCAGCTCGGTAGGCGTCGGAGAGCAAGCCACCCGCAAGCTTTTCGTGGCCCGCCCGGCAAAGCCGGACGAGCAGAGTTAATGGGTGGTGAGGCCGCCGTCGATGACGAGGACCTGGCCGGTCATGAAGCTGGATGCGTCGCTGGCGAGGAAGAGTGCACCGTTCGCGATCTCCTCGGGTGACGCCATGCGCTTGATGAGGCCCGCGTTCGCCATGGCGGCTTGCGCGTCTTCGCTGTTGTTGCGAACCATGTCGGTGTCGGTCGTGCCGGGTGCGAGCGCATTGGCGCGCATGCCCTGACCGGCGAACTCCGCGGCCATGGCGCGAGTCATCTGGAGCATGGCGGCTTTCGCCGAGCAGTACATGGACAGGTACGTTCCGTGCGTGAACGCGCCGGCACTGATCACGTTGACGATGTTGCCGTGACCGCTTCCGATGAGATGTGGCAGCGCATGCTGGACCAGAAACAGTGGGCCCCGCAGATTGGCGCCGTAGGACGACTCCCACGCTTCGGGGGTGATGGTGCCGATCGGCATCCCGAGCGCGTTGGCTGCGTTGTTCACCACGATGTCGACGCCACCGAGTTGCTCGACGGTCCCGGCCACCAACGCCTCGAGCTCGTCGTTGTGACCGGCGTGGGCGGGAATCGCGATCGCCCGTCCGCCCGCCCCACGAATGTCGGCTGCTACCCGTTCGCACGCCTCGGCTTTGCGGCTGGCGATGACGACCGCGGCGCCGCAGGCTGCGAACGTCTCGGCGATCGCCTTGCCGATGCCGCGGCTTCCACCGGTGACGATGGCAACGCGATCGGTCAGGTCGAACTGGTGGGTGATGTCGGCGAGGGTGCGCATCGCATGAGTTTCGCCCACGACGTAGCGCTCGGTCGATGATGGAGCTGACCACCTCGCAGGCGCGGCGCATGGCGCTCGCGGCGCAGGGCTTCAATGAGCCGCGTCCCACGGGGCGCGTGGACCGGCGCCACGTGCGCAAGGTGTTCGATCGCGTCGGACTCATTCAGATCGACTCCGTCAATGTGCTCGCCCGGTCGCAGGAGCTGCCGCTGTTTGCGCGGTTGGGTCCGCACCCGCGCGATGTGCTGCCGAAGATGCTCGACGACGGGGAGTTGTTCGAATACTGGGCGCACGAAGCGTCTCTCCTACCGATCGAGACCTTGCCCTGGTTTCGCTGGCAGATGGACTCCGGTTTTATCCGGTGGTCCGGCCTGCGGCGGATGGCAGAGGAGCACCCGGACGTGGTCGAGCGGATCCATGCCGAGGTCGCGGCGCGGGGGCCGATCGCGCCGAGCGATATTGCCGATCGAGAAGGTCGGACGGGTCCGTGGTGGGGGTGGGACAACACCCAGCGGGCCTTCGCGGTGCTGTTCGCCTACGGGAAGGTCTCGGCGCGTCGTCGCCCCAACTTCGAGCGCGAATACGACCTCTTGCATCGCATGTTGCCCGCCGCCCACGTGGAGGCGCCGGCGCTCAGCGAACACGAGTCCCGTCGGGCCATGGTGCTGCGCGCTGCGCGCTCGCTCGGTGTGGCGACCGTCGCGGACCTCTGTGACTACTTCCGGCTGAACGTGCCCGCGACGCGTCCGGTGGTGGCGGAGCTGGTGGAAGAAGGCTCGCTCCTTCCGGCGACCGTCGCCGGGTGGAAGGCGCCGGCCGTTCTCCATCCGGACGCGAAGCTCCCGCGGTGGGTCCGAGCTCGGGCGTTGCTCTCGCCGTTCGATTCACTGGTGTGGAACCGCGACCGCACCGAGCGCGTCTTCGGGTTCCGCTATCGCATCGAGATCTACGTTCCGGCTCCGAAGCGGATCTACGGCTACTACGTGCTGCCGTTCCTGCTGGGTGACCAGCTCGTCGCGCGCGTGGACCTCAAGGCCGATCGGGCGGCGAAAGTCCTTCGGGTTCGAGGCGCGTTCGGCGAGGAACCTGCCAGCTCACCGGAGGTCGCCCACGAGCTCGCGGCAGAGCTGACGCTGATGGCGGATTGGCTCGGCCTCGACGCCGTGGTGGTCGACCCCCACGGCGACCTCGCCCCGAGCCTTGCCAACGCGTTCGCGCGTTGACGCATCGGACTTGACCGGCTCCCCGAGCGGAGCTCGCGGAGCGAGCAGCGAGGTAGCGAGCCCCACGAACCGGGACCGACGGAGCGCGAGCGAACGAGCAATTTGGAGGTAGCGAGCCCCACGTACCGGCACCGACGGAGCGCGAGCGAACGAGCAATTTGGAGGTAGTGAGCCCCACGTACCGGCACCGACGGAGTGCGAGCGGACGAGCAGTTTGGTGACGGAGCGCGAGCGAACGAGCAATTCGGTAGTTAGACGACGGTGCCGAGGACGTCGCCGATCACGGCGGCGAGCACGAGGGCGATGCCGCCGATCAGGACGACGCGGATCGCGCCACGCGCGACGGGTGCGGCACCGAGACGAGCGCCGGTCGCGCCGATCACTGCGAGCAGCACGAGCGCCGCGGCAGCGAGTACGCCAATCCGGCCACCGGCGGGTACCAACATCACGATCAGGACCGACGGTACTGCGCCGAGCAGAAACCCGACGGAGGACACGCCGGCGGCCTGCAACGGTCGAGCCACATCTTGGTGGTCGAGCCCGAGTTCGTCTCGTACGTGGGTGCCGAGCGCGTCGGTCTTGGTGAGTTGGATCGCCACTTGTCGCGCCAAGGGCCGGTCGAGTCCGCGGTGCTCATAGATCTGGGTGAGCTCCTCCAACTCGACGTCGGGGGTCTCCTCGAGTTCGACGGTCTCGCGGGCGATGTCGGCGAGTTCGGTGTCGCGCTGGGATGACACGGAGGTGTACTCGCCTGCGGCCATGGACATCGCTCCCGCGACCACGGCTGCGACTCCGGCGATGATGAGCGCGTTGCGATCGTTGCTGGCGGCGGCGATACCGATCAACAAGCTCGCGGTTGACGCAACGCCGTCCTGCGCGCCGAGTACTCCTGCCCGCAGCCAACCGACGCGGTGGGAGCGGTGGACTTCGGTAGTGGGCCGACCGGGCATCGGACCAGCATGACGCGTCGGGGACCGGAAACCTGGAACAAAAAGGCCGGCGCGCGGTTACGAGTGGTACGAAGTGAAACTCAGATTGAGTTTTGGGAAGGGGTGGGGACATGGCAATCGCCATTTTGGTCATTGTCTTTGTGTTCGCAGTGGTGGCGTTCAAGTCGGTCCATCTGATCGGACCCGCACAGGTCGGGCTCGTGAACAAGCGGTTCTCGTTTCGAAAGTTGCCGTCCGACAACCCGATCGCATTCCGAGGTGAAGCCGGGTACCAGGCCACCCTGCTGACGCCGGGCCTGCGGATCGCGATCTGGCCGGTGAATGCGGTGCAGAAGTTCCCGTGGGTCCAGGTTCCCGCAGGGGAGATCGGAGTGGTGATCGCCCAGGTCGGGCAACCGCTGCCGATCGGCGCGAAGAGCGGCGTGTACAAGACCCAGTTCGGGAACTTCTCGAACCTGGTCGGTTTCATCGAAGGCGGGGGCCAGAAGGGCGTGCAACGCCCCGTCCTGCCGCCGGGCACCCTGGTCCCGATCCATCCGGTCGCGTTCCTCGTGCTCACACCGGGTCAGGTCTACGGCGTGCCCGTGTCGCCGGACATCGCCGCGCAGACGCGCGGGAGCGGCGGGATGCTGTCGCCGGCGTCCTTCGGGCTCGCGGCCGAAGCGTTGCGAGTCATGGTGATCTCGCCCGAGGGCCCCACGGACATGATCGGCATCGTGACGGTGCTCGAAGGTGAGCCGCTGCCATCGGGAGACATCGCGAGCCGGCTCGCCGGCTACGAGGACGTGACCTCGATGGAAGCGGATGCGGTCGCCGGCGGCATGTCGTCGAGTGAGACCGACGCTCGCATCATCGAGGTGCTGCTCGGGAACAAGAACATTCAGCACAACAACTACCAGGACATCCAGGCGTTCCTTGCCGCCGGTGGGAAGATCGGGTTGCAGCACGACCCGCTCCTCTACGGCGCGTACCTGCTGAACCCGTTCCTCGTGCGGGTCGAGATGGTCCCGATGCTGGTGGTCAACCAGGGTGAGGTCGCGGTGATCAAGTCCTTCGTCGGACTCGCGACGCTCGACACCTCGGGAACCGAGTTCAAGTTCGGGTCGATTGTGTCGCCCGGCCACCGCGGCATCTGGCGTGAGCCGTTGCGGACGGGGAAGTACCCGATCAACCCTCGGTGCTACGCGCCGGAGATCGTGCCCACGTCGATCCTCACCTTGAACTGGTCGAAGGAGACCAGTGCGTCGCACAACCTGGACGCGCACCTCGCCCCGATCGAGGGCAAGAGCCGCGAGGGTTTCGTGTTCTCCATCGAACTCCAGGTGCAGATCCATGTTCCGGACACGCGTGCGCCGAAGGTCATCTCGATGGTGGGCACGATGCTGAACCTGGTCAACGAGGTCCTGCAGTCCGCGGTCGGCAACCACTTCCGCAACACGTTGCAGGACCAACCGGCGGTCACGTTCATCGAGACCCGGATGGAAGTCCAGCAGGCGGCATTGGTGCGGATCAGCGAGTACCTCGGGCTCTACGAAGTGGAGACCAAAGGTGTGTACATGCAGAACGTGCACTTCCCGGCCGAGCTGGTGGAAGTCCTGACCAAGCGCGAGATCGCGAACCAGGAGAAGGCCACCTTCGAGGAAGAGCAGCGCGCCCAGACCGTGCGCGTCGAGATGGAGAAGGCCAAGGGAACCGCAGACATGCAGGCGACGCTGGCGCAGTCGGCGGTGTCGGTCGAGATCAACCGCAACCAAGCCAGCGCACGCAAGGCCGAGGCGGAAGGTCAGGCGGCGTACGTGGAGGCGACGGGCCGCGCCGAGGCCACCAAGGTGGAAGCCATCGGTCTTGCCGAAGCGGCCAAGGCTGAAGCGATGTTCCGCGCCGACGCAGTACGCGCCGAGGCGGTCGGTCTGGGTCAGGCGAAAGCCGTCGAGGCACAAGGTCTCGCGGAGGCGACGGCCATCGAAGCGCGCGGTCTCGCCGAGGCGAAGGCGGTCGAGGCGGTCGGACTCGCTCGGGCGGAGGCGACCGAAGCCGTCGGTATCGCGGCGGCCAAGGGGTACGAACCACAGGTCGCGGCGTTGGGTGCACCGGCGACGGCACTCGTGGCGATCTCACAAGCCATCGCCGACGGTCATGTCACGGTGGTGCCGGAGGTCCTCGTCACCGGTGGTGGCGGTGGGAGCCTCGACGGATTGGCCGCGCAGCTCATCCGGTACCTCGGTGCCGGCACCAACGGCAAGGGCTCGGACCGGCCGGCTCCGAACGGAGTCGGTGCGGTCACGGACCCGGCCCTGGTTGTCGCCGCAGACTCAGCGCGCAGCACGGGCGAGGGCGAGGATCGTGCGGTGCGCGACGGTGGTGTCAGCCGGACGTAGGCGTCGCACTTCGATGGCCTGTCCGCCGGTCAGGGTGAGGAGCAGTCGAGTCCCTCGCCAGGACCGGCGGTTGGCCACTCGTTCGATGTCGGTGATCGGGATCGTGCGCTCACCTTCGTCGGTGACGATCTCCAAGCGATCTTCGAACACGTACAACTGTCCGCGTCCGCGTCCGATCCGAACGTTGGTCAGCGCCAGTCGTGCTTCGTCGGCCATGTCGACACTCTGTCATTTCGCCCCGACCGGATTCGAGCGGAGCGAGCAGCTCGGGAGGGAGCCCACCGGGCACGCGCTT
>JANLTQ010000662.1:0-1707 GCA_031363005.1 Acidimicrobiia bacterium
CATCAGCGCCAGCCGCTTCCGGGGTCGAGTGGTGAAGGTCGCGAACGGAATGTCCATGGCGACGAGGGTACGAGCGGTGGCGCAACCCCGACCGCTCGTACGCGCGCTGAACGCGCACTCGTCACGCGCCCGTCGCTTGCGGCTCCACGACTGACGCAGTTTTGGCGTCCAGAAGTGCTGTGGGAGCGCGCGTGAGGACGCCAAAACGGTGGGGTCGGGCGCGCGGCTCAATCGGAGTGAAGGTGCGGCTCGATCGCGGTGATGTAGTCCACGAGACGCGACGCGATCTCGAACGCGAGACCGGGCTCGCCCAGATCCGGATCGAGCCACGTTTCGGAGACGCGCCGCCAGTTGTCGGCCCGGCCGAGAAACGGCGCGATCTCCGCCTCCTTGCCCACGTCCTTGCGCCACTTCTTCTCGCAGCTGATGAGGTGCGCGATCACGCGCTCGTTGTCCGCAACCTTTGGGTATTCGCAGTGGAACCCAACTTCGAGGGCCAACGTGCGCGCGTCGGGAACGTCGCGAGCGCCGACCACCTGGGCTTCGTAGTGCTCCTTGGTCGCGGTCGTGGTTCCGAACCAGACCTTGATGCCGTAGCGATGCGCGCGCAGGTGGAGCGTTCCGAGTTCCGGGGCCAGGATGCCGCGGAGTGCATCGCCGACGTCGTCGAACAAAGACGATTCCATCCGCCCAGCTTGGCCGCGTTTCGCCGGTCGCGGCCCAACCAACGCGTGTTGTGCAAGCCCTGGCTTGCGGAACTGGTGCGAGTTGGTGGGGTCAGAGGGCGATGAGGACCAAGCTGATGACGGCCAGCGCCAGGCCGGCCAAGCGAAATCTCCCGATCTTCTCGTGTCCGACGGCCCGAGCGAGGAGCACGGTGACCGCGGGGAAGAGGTTGGCGACGGGGGCCACGACGCTGAGCAGTCCTGTACGCACGGCCGCAACGAGCAGTGCGTTCGCGCCGGCGTCGGTGATTCCCGAGATCGTGACCCAGCCGAACACTTCGCGCGGCACGGTCATCGGTCGGCGCCAGATCGAGAGGACGATGAGCAACAGGGCGACCGGCGCCATCCGCGCCGCGACGGCAGTCCAGAGACCCGCGCGATGAGAGGTTTCCGAGATCAGGATCAGGTAGAGGCCGAAGCCAATGGCCGCCCCGAGGCCGCACTGGATCTCCTGCTGGCGGCTGAGGGATGAGGAGTCCGCCGGTTCTGCTGCCGAACCGGCGACGACGCCGATCGAAACGATCGCGAGCACGATGCCGATGAGCGCGATCACGCCCGGGGCTTCTCCGCTGGCGAGTCCCCAGATCACCTGGAGAATGCACGCACCGACGGCGCTCAACGGTGCAACCACGCTCGCACGACCCTGTGCGAGTCCTCGGTACAGCAGCACGAGCCCGGCGACCCCGAGGAGTCCGGCGATCGCACCGAACGTCAGATCCCGGGACGTTGGGCTACCGCCGACGAAGAACGCGCACCCGAGTAGCAACACCAGACCGACGCTCTCGGTCCCGAGGACGACCGCAGTCTCGGGTGCCTTTCGGGAAGCCATCCCGCCGGTGAAATCGCCGGTCCCCCACGCGAGCGCGGCGAACAGCCCCAACAGAATCGCCATCCCGGACTACACCCCTCCAAAGATCATGATGCTGCCGGTGTAGTTGGCGACCCACACGGATCCGCTGGTGCGGTCGTAGGTGATGCCGAT
>JANLTQ010000506.1:0-1637 GCA_031363005.1 Acidimicrobiia bacterium
TGCTGCGCGACCTCGAACAGTTCTTCCTGCACCGCGTACGCGAAGGCAAGCGAGAACCCCGCCGGCGAACAGTCCCGGAAAAAGGGCTACATCAACACCTTCGCGGCACCCGGTGCTGCGGCCGGGCTCACGAGCGAGGGATTCTTCCGTGCCGCCTTCGGCGCGGCCGCCTCCGACGCAGACATCGCCGAATACATGAAGGTGCTCGGCACCGTCGACGCGATGAATGCCGCGCTCGCGTGGTACCGGGCCAACGATCTCCGCACCGGACTCGGCACCGGTGCACCCAAAGTGAAGGTGCCGACTCTGTTCGTCTACGGCACCGCCGACTGCTGCCTCGGCCGTGACGCCGCCGACCTCACGGCCAACTACGTCGACGCGCCGTACAACTACGAGGTGCTCGACGGCGTGACCCACTGGATCCCCGAGGCCGCCAACGTTGATCTCGCGGCGATGCTCGTTCCGTTTCTGCACGAGCCGAACCGGCCGATCGGAAACACGACGCTCTGACTCAGAACAACTCTGCGGTGAGCCGGGCGCGTAGCTCGTCGGGGATCGGCGTCGAGTCGTGCGAACCGGGGACCACCGACACGTAGGTGATTGTCCCGATGCACACGGGTCGATCGCCGACGGTCGCCTCGTACTGCAGGTCGAACGACTTCGTTCCCATCCGTGACGGCGCAACCGCGATGGACACGAACTCGTCGAAGCCGGCGGGGCCGCTCCACTCCACGACGGCTTTCACGAGCATCACGTCGAAGTCCTTGAAGAACGCTTCGGCGGCCTCGTACCCCAGGTGACCGAAGTACCGCGTACACGCTTCGTCGAAATATGTGAGCCAGTGGGCGTTGAACACGACACCCTGTTGATCCACCTCGGCGTAGCGCGGCCGCACCGTGTGGACGAAGACTGATTGAGTCACGAACGCAACTCGCCGCCGTGCCGCTTGGCGACGGCGGTGATGCACGCGTTGCGCACCTTCGTGATCTCCTCGTCCTTGAGCGTCCGGTCGGGCGCCCGGAACCGCACCGCGATCGCGAGACTCCGGCGGCCCGCACCGAGCGCCTCGGAGCGGAACTCGTCGAACAACCGAGCATCCTCGAGCAACTCGCCACCGGCCGAGCGCACCGTTGCCAACACGGCGGCTGCGGGTACGGAATCGTCGAGCACGAACGCGAGGTCCATGGCGGCGGCGGGATAGTGGGACAGCCCGGTGAACGCCTGGTCACGCCGAGATCCGCCAAGAAGTGGTCCGAGGTCGAGCTCGAACCCGACCGCCGGTCCGGCGGCACCGAACGCATCGAGGACCGACGGGTCGAGCTCACCCACTGTCCCGATCGAAGCGCCGTCGACCACGATGGTGGCAGCACGTCCGGCACGAAATCCGGTCGTGTCCTCTGCCCGCGTCTGCACCGATCCGAGTGCGAGCGCGTCCACGATTGCGTTGAGCGCATCGGTGGCGTCGTAGACGTCGACCGCGCGATCGGGCTCGATGGGACTGCGGTGAACCGTGCCACTCGCCACGAACGCGAGATGGTCCCGCTCGTCCGGCAGCAGCTGGTCCTTGGGCGGCGCGGCGAAGACGTGACCGAGCTCGAACAATGCAACGTCGGCGAGGCCATGACTCGCGTTGTGCG
>JANLTQ010000508.1:0-2573 GCA_031363005.1 Acidimicrobiia bacterium
GGCGGTCGCGGCGCCGATCCCCCCCGCCGCGCCCGTGACCACCCCAACCTTGAAAACAAAACGACCCACGACCGAACCCCCACACCGAGAAAAGCGACGGTGTCACTGTCTCGGCATTCGAGCGGTCCGTCAAATCCCCGACGGTCTCGCTCGCTTGCATGACAACGAGATCCCGGTTCCGCGGCGGGTCAATGTGACGGGAGTCCTACTAGTAGAATCTTCTGATGGAAATCGCCCCGCAACTGCCCGACCGCAACCTCGCCATGGACTTGGCCCGTGCCACCGAAGCCGCGGCGTTGGCGGCCGGCCGGTGGTTCGGTCGGGGCGACAAGAACGGTGCCGACGGCGCTGCCGTCGATGCGATGCGCTTGGTTCTCAACTCGGTCCCGATGGACGGTGTCGTCGTCATCGGAGAGGGCGAGAAGGACGAAGCTCCGATGCTGTTCAACGGCGAGCAGATCGGTTCGGGTGGTCCTGCCGTCGACATCGCCGTGGACCCGATCGACTGCACCACGTTGACGTCGCGGGGTCAGAACAACGCCATCTCGGTGATTGCGGTCGCGGAGCGGGGCACGATGTTCGATCCGGGTCCGTGTGTTTACATGGACAAGATCGCGGTCGGGTCCGAGGCCGCCGACGTGGTGGATCTCGACGCTCCCATCAAGGCCAACCTCGAAGCCGTCGCCAAGGCCAAGGGTGAGAAGGTCCAGGACGTCACTGCGGTCATCCTCGATCGGCCACGCCACGAGCGGATCATCCAGGAATGCCGTGATGCAGGGGCCCGTATCCGGCTGATCACCGACGGCGACATCGCCGGTGCGATTTCGGTCTCGACCCCGGGTTCCGGCTCGGACATCCTCTTCGGCATCGGCGGAACTCCCGAGGGCGTCACCGCCGCGTGCGCGCTGCTGTGCACCGGCGGCTCGATCATCGGTCGGCTCTGGCCGCGCAACGAGGACGAGAAGCGCGCCGCACTCGATGCCGGATACGACCTGGACCGGATCCTCACGACCACCGACCTCGTGTCGGGCGAAGAGGTGTTCTTCGCTGCGACTGGCATCTCGGACGGAGACCTGTTGAAGGGCGTCCACTACCGCGGCGACGGCGCGAGCACCGAGAGTCTCGTGATGCGGGCCAAGTCCGGCACGATCCGCACGATCCACTCCGAGCACCGCTGGCAGAAGCTCATGCGTTACAGCGCCGTCAAGTTCGACTGACGCCCCGCCGTTCTCGGCATTCGATCGCTCGCCCCGCCCCCCTTCTCGCTTTGGGAACGGGGAGCTGACCCGCCCGAGAGACCTCAGTTGGAGCTGGCGACCTCGAGGCGAAGTTCCGCACGGGCCAGGGCGGCCTGAGCTTCTTCGTCCTCGGCGTTGGCCGCAACTCGCGCCTCGGCCTGTTCCTTCGCGGTCTGGGCACGAACCACGTCGACCTGCTCGGGAAGTTCGGCGACGTCGGAGAGGATCGTGACGTGATCGGCGCTCACCTCGACGAACCCACCGTGCACCGCAACCGCGATCTCACCCTTCTCCGGGAGAATCACCCGAACCTTGGCCACGCCGAGCGCACCGACGAACGGCACGTGCCCGGGCAGGAACGCGATCTCACCGTCGGTCGTGCGGCACACGACCATCTCCGCGTCGCCCTCGTAGAGGACACGCTCGGGTGAAACCAACTGCACCGCGAAGGGCATGTTCAGTTCTCTCCGAGCGTCTTCGCCTTGGCCAACACGCTCTCGACGCCGCCGACGTTGAAGAAGGCCTGCTCCGGGATGTCGTCGAGCTCACCGTTGACGAGCGCTTCGAAGCTCTCGACCGTCTCCTGGACCGGCACGAAGATGCCGGGGAGACCGGTGAACACCTCGCCGACGAAGAAGGGCTGCGAGAGGAACCGCTGGATCTTGCGGGCCCGGCTCACCGTGACCTTGTCCTCTTCGGAGAGCTCGTCGAGACCGAGGATCGCGATGATGTCCTGAAGCTCCTTGTACCGCTGGAGTACCACCTGTACCCGACGGGCGCAGTCGTAGTGACGCTGACCGACGATCTCGGGCGCCAGGATGTTCGACGTCGAGGACAGCGGGTCCACGGCCGGGTAGATACCCAGCGCCGCGATCTGACGGGACAGCTCGGTCGTGGCATCGAGGTGGGTGAAGGTGGTGAAGGGTGCCGGGTCGGTGTAGTCGTCCGCAGGGACGTACACCGCCTGGAGCGACGTGATCGAGTGACCCTTGGTGGAGGTGATGCGCTCCTGGAGCTCGCCCATCTCATCCGCCAGGGTCGGCTGGTATCCCACTGCGGACGGCATACGTCCGAGCAGCGTGGAAACCTCTGAACCGGCCTGGACGAACCGGAAGATGTTGTCGACGAACAGGAGCACGTCCTGGCCCTGATCGCGGAAGTACTCGGCCATCGTCAAGCCGGAGAGGGCGACCCGGAGGCGCGCTCCCGGGGGCTCGTTCATCTGGCCGTAGACGAGTGCCACCTTGTCGAGAACGCCGGACTCCTCCATCTCGAGATAGAGGTCGTTTCCCTCGCGCGTGCGCTCACCAACACCGGCGAAGACGGAGACGCCAC
>JANLTQ010000722.1:0-1804 GCA_031363005.1 Acidimicrobiia bacterium
GACACCATCTCGCCGGGGTAGCCGCCGAGGTTGTGGGTCAACGCCAGGTTCCGATCGTTCCCGATCCGGCGATCCTCGGGTGCGTCGCCGCGGAGCTGCAGCCAGCACTCGAAGAGCATCCGCAGTCCGGACGCACCGACGGGGTGGCCGAAGCTCTTGAGCCCGCCGTCGGGGTTGATGGGCAGGTCGCCGTCGAGATCGAACGCGCCGGCCTGGATGTCCTTCCACGCCGCCCCGCGTGCGGAGAAGCCGAGATCCTCCATGAGGACGAGCTCGGTGGGGGTGAAGCAGTCGTGGACTTCGGCCATGGCGAGTTCGTGGCGCGGGTCGGTGACGCCGGCTTGCGCGTACGCGTCCTCGACGCTCGCCTCGACCTCGGGAAAGTGGGTGTAGTCGTACTCCGGATCGGTGAGCCCCGCACCGTTCCCCGCCACGAACGACAGCGCCTTCACGTACAGCGGCCGGTCGGTGTAGCGGTGCGCATCTTCCGCTCGAACAACGATTGCGGCCGCAGCGCCGTCCGCCACTCCTGCGCAGTCGAGGATGCCGAGCGCGCCGGCGACGCGCGGTGACGCGCAGATTGTTTCCATGCTCAGCTCGCGCCGGAATTGCGCACGCGGGTTCTTGGCCCCGTTGGCGTGGTTCTTCCACGCGATGCGCGCCAAGACCTGCTTGAGTTCGTCCTCGTCCACCCCGTACTTCTGCGCGTAGGCCGGGGCGACCATGCTGAACATCGCGGCGGCGGTGAGTGTGCGGCCGGTGCCGTCACTCGCGACGGGAAACGCGTTCAGGCCCGCGTAGCCGCTGTCCTTCACCTTCTCCGCGCCGACGGCCATCGCGATGTCGTAGGCGCCGGATGCCACCGCGTACGCGGCTTGGCGCAACGCCTCCGAGCCGGTGGCACAGAAGTTCTCCACGCGCGTGACCGGCTTGTTGTCGAGTTGGAGCGGACGTGCCAGCGTGATGCCGCTCATGCCGCTCTGCGCAGTTCCGAACCAGTACGCGTCGACGGCGTCCTTGTCGGTGCCCGCGGACGTGAACGCCTGGTTCGAGGCGTCGATGATCAGGTCGTCGAGTCCGGTGTCGAAGCGCTCACCGAACGCGGTGCACCCCATGCCGACGATCGCCACCCGATCTTTGATCCCGTGGGATGCCATTTAGTTCTCCTCGGTGGTGTCGGCGGCGGTCCGCACGGGTCGCGCCTTCCAGAAGTAGTCGTGGATGCCGTCGGCGGTGAAGAGCCGACGGAAGGTCATCTCCACGCGGTCGCCGATGCGGACGTCCGCCGCGTCGACGTCGGTCATCTCCACTGGGAAGCGTCCACCGCCGTCGAAGTCGACGACTGCGAAGACGATGGGTGGGCTCGGCGAGTAGGCCAACTTGTCGATGGTGAACGTCACGATCGTGCCGGCGACGTCGGCCATCGGCGCCGGCTCCATGTCGTCGAGCGCGCCCCCGGATCCCACGCGTGCGGGCGGGAGATGGAGTGAACCCGTCGACCTGTCGCGCGAGCCGACGAAACCGAACTTCCAGTCCTCGGAACGGCCGGCGGCGGATCCCGAGACGCGCGCCGGTTCCGGGCGACGCGGTGGCTCGACGGTGACCATCCCGCGCCACGAGAGGAACTTGCCGTAGGGAAGTGGACCGCCGGTCGCGATCTGGTCGGCGACCGGCTGCGCCGCGCGGTACTCCGTGATGGCGTCCGTCACGCGGAACAGGAGGACGTCGGCGCCGTCGGCCAGGGACACGAGCGCGATGACCTCGCCGGGCGCGGCCGCTTCCAGCGACGCGGCCAACAGCAGAC
>JANLTQ010000047.1:0-2639 GCA_031363005.1 Acidimicrobiia bacterium
GAGAACTTCGCCGCCGCGCGCCGGGACGACGGGAAGATGCACCTCGAGGTCGAGCGGCTGCTGGGCCAGCTCAGGTCGGTCCTTGCTGCGCCCCGACATCGCGGTGCTGAACATCTTGCTCATGGCAACGGCCAGAAACGACGACGCCGCGTAGGGCCGATCGTTCACGTACTGCGAGAGGGCGAACCCGTTCCCTCGCGGTCCACCCTTCCGGCCCCGGACCAGGGCCACCGGGTCGATGTCGACGATCAGCGCGGCAGTGCAGCGCTCATCGGTCGCCTCGGGATACACGACCCGCGCCACACCGAACCCGAGCTCACGCTCATGCAGCGAGCTGGGGTTCTTGTGGAGCAGAAAGCCGAGATCCGTCGCAGGCGCGACGGTCGACGTGATGGACACCAACATTGGGCGCAAGGGTACGAGGCGCCGATCGCACCGGCCGACCAATTGGTTCCACCGCGGATACAGCGGCCAGCTGAGCGCGGTGGGCGAACGAGGCGGGCAGTGACGGTGGTCAATAGATTGCGGTGCAATGGCATCGAACCTTGCATGTATCGGTCTTGAGATGGCCGACGCCAGTGCGCGGAGAAGGCGATCACGCAGAACCGGAAGCGGGCGTCCCGCTTCTGCGCGCACACCTCGTGAAGGAGTACAGGCATGGAACCAATCAAGATCGGCTGGCTCGGCTCAGCACTCGACGGACCGGGTGGTGGCTACGACAAGATCCACCGACTCGCGTTCGACGAGGCCACCGACGCAGGGCTCCTCGACCGGCCGGTCGAGTTCGTCCTCCACGGTGAACACGGACTGCCGCACGGCTCGGCCAAGAACGCGACCGACGGATTCCGGTATCTCGTCGACGAGGGCTGCATCGCAGTTGCAGGCGCGTACAGCTCCGACAACGCGATCACCGTCGGTCCACTCGCCAACGAACTCCACGTTCCGCTCATCAGCTGGTGCGGGACCGACCGACTCCAGGGCGACTACTGCTTCCGCCTCGGCAACGGCGACTGCGGTGGTGATGCTGCGTTGGTCGTTGCGTGGCTCAAACGCCAGGGCCACACCCGAGTGGCGGTGCTGAGCGAGATCGCACCGAACGGCGAGGAGTACTTCCGCTACTTCCGTCAGGAGTGTCGGCGTTACGGGTTGAGCATCGCCGCAGTAGAGACCGTGTCCCAATCGCCGGCGAACCTCGCCGAGAACCTGACCAGTCTGCGGGCGGTCGAGGCCGACGCCCTCGTCTACATGGGATACGGCATGCTCGCCGCCAAGGGACTCTTGCGGCGTGCGCTCGACCAACTCGCATGGGACCCACCGCGCATCATGAGCACCGCGTTCATGTGGTATCTCACCGGCTTCGAGTACTTCGAGGGTTGGGTCGGCATCGACCAGTTCGACCCGTCGAACCCCCTCGTGCAGGGATTCCACGACCGGTTCGTCGCTGCGCACGGTGAAGATCCGCCGATGTGGCCCAACGCCATCCCTGTGCTCGCCTACGACACTGCGCGCGTGCTCGTCGAAGGCCTCTTCCGCGCGCCCATCCTCTCGGGCCCGGGCGTGAAGGCCGGTCTCGAGTCGATCCGGTTCATGCCGAGTACCACCGGCGGCCCCCGCACCCACATCGCGTGTTCGCCGTACGAGCACGGAATGTTCCGCGGTGACTGGCTCCTCTACGGCCGTGTCACGAACGGCAAGCTCGAGTTCGAGGGCCTGTTCGAGCCGGCCGAGTAGCAGTTCATTTCCATCTCGACGGCGCTCTTCGCGCAACGGCTGCAAGAGCTCTGCGAGCGATCCGGCACGAAGCGCCCATTCTTCCGGTGGTCAACCGCGATGCGTCCTTTGGCGTGTTCATGGAGAGCATCGCGGCATGTCACGATGCTGCCGCTGCGCTCGATCGAGTTGTCGATCGAAGGTGTGATGAGTTCGCGCGATCGAGGACACCACGTTGATCCCCGAACTTCACGCGGGCGTACGTAGCCAACGCTCGATGAGATCCTCCATGCGAGCGACGAACGCATCAAGGCCGAGTTTGCGAAGCGTCAGAGACAGGTTGAGCTGATGGAGACGCCGCGCTGCGCAAAGAGTGGCGAGCAGCTCCGGCGAAAGGTCGGGCCACGGCCGAACCGACTCGTAGCCCAACCGGAATGCGGCGGCGAGATCATCTGAACTGTCGGCCCTGCCCAAGGACACCATGGACAGTGCCAAGTCCTGGACGTCGAGACCCCAGACGGCGTCCTGGAAGTCGATCGGGATCAGGCGATCTCCGTCGACCATCACGTTGTTCAGCGTGAGATCGCCATGGAGGAGCTGCGGCGGACTCGGCGGAGCGGCCCACAGCGCTTCGATGCTCGCGGTGGCACGGTCAAAGGCTTCGAGGATCATGGGCCCGAGTTCGTGGAGACGATTCTCGACACGCCAGTACAGAACGCTGTCCGCCACGAGCACCGACCGTTGGACCGACGGCGGCATATCGGCTCCGTGCTGGTGCAACCTTGCCGAGAGTTGCCCCATACCTCGCAACCGTTCGACGCTGATCCGCTTGCTCAAGGTCACGCCGAGCACCCACTCGAAGAGCATGCAGGGCCGTTCGGCGGGCACACCCGGCATGGAACAGAAGGACGCGGGCGAGCCGTCCCGTC
>JANLTQ010000254.1:0-4994 GCA_031363005.1 Acidimicrobiia bacterium
GACACCTACACCGACCAGCTCTGGTAGCCGCAACCCCCATGACGACGCCCGCCGAACCCCCCGACGTCGAACCCGACGTTCGCTTCACGTACGCGAACGAGCGGACGTTCCTGGCGTGGAACCGCACGGCGTTGGCGCTCATTGCGACGGGCGTCGCCGCCACGCAGTTACTCCCGAAGTTCGACGTTGATTTCGGGCGGCGGATGCTCGGTCTTCCGCTCATCGCGCTGGGCGCGGTGCTCGCGCTCACCAGCTACCGCTCCTGGCAGAGCAACCAGGCCGCCATGCGTCGAGGCGAACCCCTCCCTCGGTCACCGATGCCCTTGGTGCTGTCGATCGGCATCGGTGTCGTTGCGATCATCGCCGTCGTCCTGGCCGCCTTCGAGAACTGAGTGACGGCTCCGATGGCTTCTCCCATTGCTTCCGACGACGACGGTCTGTCACCGGAGCGCACGGCGCTCGCATGGAATCGAAGTGGCATGGCGTTCTTCATCGCCATCGCCGCATTGGCTCGCCGGATCTGGCCGCTCGACCGAGGAAACAACGCGATCGTGTTGGTGGTCCTGGCTGCTGCCGCGATTGCATTCCTCGCCAGCCTCTGGTTCGCGTCGCGTCTGCGCACCCGGGCGCGCTACCGGGGCGACGTCCTCGACGCGCACGCGTTCCGTCTCGTGAGCCTGGGAACGTTCGTGGTCGCTATCGCCGGATTCGCGCTCGCGCTCTTTCCCGCATGACGTCCCCGAGCCCGGCGCCCACTGACGAGCCGACCCCTGCGCCGACTTCACCCACAGCTCCGCATCGCTCGGGTCGGGACCGAGCGGTGCGTGCGCTCGCGATCCTGGTTCCGCTCGTGATCCTCGCCATCGCCGCGTGGCAGTACCGCTGGATGTCCGACGACGGTTTCATCAACCTGCGCGTGGTCCGCAACATCGCCGACGGTCATGGGCCGGTCTTCAACGCCGGCGAACGGGTCGAGGCCTCCACCAGTCCGCTCTGGGTCTGGCTGCTCTGGCTCGCCGACGTCGTGATTCCGCTCCGCCTCGAGTGGATCGCGGTCCTGACCGGGATCACGCTCACCCTGGGCGGCGTCGCAGCCGCGTGCATGGGGGCGCTGCGGCTCCACGACCGCGATGCGAGTCGCGATTGGTGGGCACCGGTGGGCGCCTTGGTGCTCGTCGCCATCGCACCGATGTGGAAGTTCAGCTCCAGCGGACTGGAGAACGGGCTGACGTTCGCCTGGATCGGTGGCTGTCTCTTTGCTCTCGCGGTCTGGGCTCGGACGGACCGCCGCGCGCCGTGGTGGACCGCGGCACTCATCGGACTCGGCCCGCTCGTGCGGCCCGAACTCGGGTTGCTGAGCGCAGCGTTGGTCGTCGCGGTGATCGTCGGAGAGAAACCCCGCCGATGGCTGCGATCGATCGCGTTCGCGGCCGTCGCGTTCGCGCTGCCCGTCGCCTACGAGATCTTCCGAATGGGTTACTACGCCTCGCTCGTCCCCAACTCTGCGTTGGCGAAAGAAGCGAGCCGTCCGTACTGGTCGGCCGGGTGGGCCTACCTGCGTGAAACCGTCAATCCATACTGGCTCTGGGTTCCCCTGGTCGTCATCGGTGTTGGCGCGTACCTCCCGCTCCTCCTCCGGGGCAGCGCGCGGCCGGAGACTCGACGCACGCGGCTGGTCCTCGTGACCTTCCTCGTGCTCGGGCTCGTCACCGCGCTCTACCTCGTGCGCGTCGGCGGCGACTTCATGCAGGCTCGCTTGCTGTTGCCGTCGCTGTTCGTGATCTGCGCACCCGTAGCCGTGATCCCGGTCCGTCGCGAGACCGTGCTCGCCCTCGCCGTGGTGCCGTGGGCCCTGATCGCGATAGCTGGCCTGCGCTCCGGCGCCGACCAACCACGGGCCTTCGGTCCCGACACGCTCAACGCGGTCACCGTGTCCGACTTCGGCTTCCAGGCTGGTTCGCCCACCCGCACTTGGTTCGACGGCCGCGGCGTCTACTTCCTCGAGCACAAACTGCCGGGGACGCCCGCACCCCATGATCCGGTGGTGGCGAACTATGGGATCGGGGTGGAGAGCTACTCCCTCGGCACGAAGACCTACGTCCTCGACCTCCTCGGTCTGGGTGACGCGTTCACGTCGCACCTGCGACTGGATCGTCGCGGAACGGTCGCGCACGAGAAGCCGCTGCCCTTCCCGTGGATCCCCGCGCGGACGTTGGCACCCGGCTCGCCGGTGACCGAGGGCGACTTCGTACTCCCGAAGTTCTTCCTCGCCCGGCGCATCGATCAGCCCGGTGCCGACAGCTTCGACCAGCGGGTCGCTGACGCACGTGTGGCCCTCACCTGTGGGGAACTCCGAACGTTCGTGGGCCACATCACCAAACCGCTGAGTGCGAGTCAGTTCCTCGACAACCTGACGTCGGCACCGAGCAACACGCAGTTCCGGATCGCGCCCGAGCCCCGCGAGGCGCGCCGCCAGTTCTGTTGAGAGGGCAGTTCTGTTGAGAGGCCAGTACGGCTGAGACCGGCTCAGGCCGCGGGTCGCAGCCGCGGGAGCACCTCGGAGGCGAAGAGTTCGAGGCTCTCCCAGGCCAACTTCGGGGGCAACCCGCCGGCAAGGGGGTTGAACGTGAGTGCGCCGCCGGTAGCAACAGCTCCGGCCCGCTCGAGGATGTCGTCGGGCGTGCCGACGAGCACCTGCGGGGCGGCCTTCAACTCGTCGATCGATTGCGCGGTGACCATCGGAGCCGAGTGCTGGCCACCCGTCTGCATGCGGGCATAGGTCTGCGCCTCGTGCAGGACGTAGGGCCCGATCTCGGCCCACGTCTTGTCCGGATCCTCGGTCACGTGGATGAACGTGGGGCCCGAGGGCCGCATCACGTACCCGCCTTCGAAGCCAACCTGCTTCGCTTCGTCGGCGTAGAACTCGGGGAGTTCGGGATCGGCGTTCATCGGCATCATCGGCAACCGCAGGCGAGCCGCGCGGCGCGCCGCCGCCTCGACCCCGCCGCCAACCAGGATCGGTGGGTGAGGATCCGTGAACCCGCGCGGCGTCACCTGCACTGTGCGCCCCTCGTACTCGAACGGCTCGCCGGTGAACGCTTGCAGCATCACCTCGATGTGGGACTCGAGCGTCGCGCCCCGCCGCTTGATCTCGACGCCGGCCATCGAGAACTCCTCGGGCCGGTACCCCGCTCCGAGCACGGTCCACACCCGGCCCCGGCTGAGGTGGTCGAGCACGACGAGTTGCTCCGCGACGCGGATCGGATCGTGCAACGGGAGGATCACCGCCGAGAGCAGGATCGGGAGGCGCTTCGTCGCGCCGACGACGGCCGCCGCCGCGGTCATCGGCGCCGGCATCCAGCCGTCGTCGAAACCGTGGTGCTCGGAGATGACCCCGAAGTCGAAGCCGTGCTCGTCGGCCCAGCGGAACTGCTCCATCGCCGCTGTGTAGATCTGGGCCAAGGTGCTCGAGCCGTCGATCGGGGCGCGGAAATCGTGACGCATCGTGAGGAAAGGCATGGTCGCTCCGTTCAGCGGGACAGGTGTGGGCCGACGTCGGCCCCGAAGCGAGTCATCTGGTCACACAACTCGTCGATGGATCGTGCCGCGAATCGCAGCTGGAGATGCGACACGCCCATCGCGCCGTATTCGTTCAGTGATTCGGCAATCCGCTCGGGCGCGCCGGTGAGGGTGTACTTCGGTGTGTCCCACCCCGGATCGCCGACGTAGATGAGCTCGGTGATCATCCCGATGTCGAAGCTGGCGCCGGGGCGCACCTCATCACGCTGCGCGTGGAGGTAAGCGATGGACTCCGGCATCAACTTCCGCGGCGTGCCCTGCGGGATCCAGCCGTCACCCTGCGCGGCCACTCGCCGGAGCGCGGGTTTCGACGAACCACCGACCCACACTGGCGGGCGAGGTTGCTGCACCGGCCGCGGTGCCAGACCGACATCGCCGACGTATTCGTTCAACCATGAGTCGATGATGCCGTCGATCGCTTCGTTCGTGATGCGGCCGCGTTCAGCGAAGGGGATCCCCAACGCGTCGAACTCACCCTCGACGTGGCCGGCACCGACACCGAGGATGACCCGCCCGTTTGACAGGGCATCGAGGGTCGCGAAGGCCTTGGCGGTTTCGAGTGGATGGCGGTAGGCGGGCACGAACACGTTCGTCATCAACCGCGCCCGCTTCGTCTGGCCCGCCAACCAACCGAGCGTGGCCACCGGGTGGAACCACGTGGTGGACATGGTCTCGGCCTTCTCGCGCGGGATCCCAATGTGGTCACAGACCGCGATGTAGAAGAACCCGGCCGCGTCCGCAGCTTGCGCGGCTTGGAGCAACTCGGCCGGTCCCGCGCCCTCGCGTTCCCACGGCATCGAGGTCATGACCGACAGCGCCTGCACCGGCAGCTGGATCCCGTAGACCAGTGCGCCGTCAGGGACGACCGAAACCGTTTCGACGGGCGCAGCCATCACTTGTCCTCTTGGCCCTGCGGGCCGGGCCGGACGGGCCACGTTTCGCTGGACGAACGGCCGCAGCTGCGTGCCACTTCCGCTGCACTCATCACGACCCCCAGACGACGGATTGGAGATCGCTGTAGGCGTGGAGGCCGAACGATCCGCCGTCCCGACCGACACCGGACTGCTTCGTCCCGCCGAACGGCGTCTCCTGGTTGCGCTGCACGGTGTTGATCCCGATGTTGCCGGCGCGCATACGCCGGCTCACGGCCATGGCGCGGGCGCTGTCACCGCTGAACACATAGTCGTAGAGGCCGAACTCGGTACCGTTCGCGAGTCCGATGCCTTCGTCGTCATCGTCGAACGGGATCGCTACGACCACCGGCCCGAAGATCTCTTCTTGCACGACCCGCATCCCGCTCCGCGCGTTCGCGATGAGCGTGGGCTCGACGTACCAACCCTTCTCCATGTTCGACGGCCGACTGCCACCGGCGACGATCTCGCCGCCCTCCTCCTGGCCGGACGCGATGTACCCCT
>JANLTQ010000261.1:0-7670 GCA_031363005.1 Acidimicrobiia bacterium
AACACCACCAACCCGGACGACTGGGCGAAGATCTCGGGCAAGAAGGGCGAGCGCATCGTGTTCGTCCGCACCCTCATGTCCGACCGTGACGACAGCGGCGGCCGCCAAATCGAACGCGTCACCACCGGCCAGTACCTCTAACTCACCTCCGACCACACTCCATACACGTTTTGGCGTCCTGAACTACCGAGAAAGTACAACCCACGACCCGAGCGGAGCTTGCGGAGCGAGCCGCGAGGGAGCGAGCCCCCTGAACCGGCCACCGACGGAGCACGAGCGGACGAGCAATCGGGTAACCCGGAGCTAGCCTGCGCGGGTGGCGGTCCCCAAGGTCTGTGGAATCGAAACCGAATACGGCGTGGTGTTGCGCAACGCGCCCGATTCCAACCCGGTGCTCGCCTCATCGCTCCTGATCAACGCTTACGTCGAACATCGCCGGGTCGGCTGGGACTTCGAAGATGAATCGCCCGGCAATGACGCACGCGGCTTCCCGCGGCCCGACAGCCGGCCGCCCGTCGTCGAGACCCATCTCGTCAACACGGTGCTCACCAATGGCGCCCGCTACTACGTGGACCACGCGCATCCCGAGTACTCCACACCCGAGTGCTCGGACGCGCTCGAACTGGTCATCGCCGACAAGGCGGGGGAGCGGATTCTGGCGCGCTCGATGCGAGCCGCGAAACGCATCTTGGATCCGGGTCAGGAAATCGTCGTCTACAAGAACAACTCCGACGGCAAGGGCAACTCGTACGGGACGCATGAGAACTACCTGGTGGATCGCCTGACGCCGTTCAATGCACTCGTGCGCACGTTGCTGCCGTGGTTCGTGACCCGACAGGTCTTCACCGGCGCCGGCACGGGCGGCACCGAGAACGGCGCCACGCCGGTGGGCTACCAAATCTCGAGCCGCGCCGACTTCTTCGAAGAGGAAGTGGGACTCGAGACCACGTTGAAACGGCCGCTCGTCAACACCCGGGACGAGCCGCACGCCGATCCGCAGAAGTACCGCCGCCTTCACGTGATCGCGGGTGACGCCAACCTGTGTGAGGTGGCGACGTACCTCAAGGTCGGCACCATGGCCATCGTCCTCGCGATGATCGAGGACGACTTTCTCGACAAGGACCTCTCCATCATCGGTCCGGTGAACGCCGTCCGGGTCGTGTCCCACGACCCCACGCTCGCCGCCACCGTCGATCGCACGGACGGCGGTTCGTGCACAGCCATCGAGCTCCAGTGGGAGTTCCTGCGTCTCGCTCAGAAGTACGCCGACGAGACCGGGTTGGAACTCTGCGGCGGTGCCGTCGGACTGGACGTCCTGGGCCGCTGGGAAGAGACCCTCACCGCGCTCGAGCGCGATCCGATGACGTTGAACGGCCAGCTGGACTGGGTCACGAAGCTGGCCCTGCTCGACGCGTATCGCGACCGCGACCAGCTGCGTTGGGACGACCCGAAGCTCGCGCTGCTCGATCTCCAGTATCACGACGTCCGCCCGGACCGCTCGCTCTACGAACGGCTCGTGCGTGCGGGCCAGGTGGAGCGCCTCGTCGAGGAATCGGCGGTCGAGACCGCAATGACCGAGCCGACGGACTCGACCCGGGCATACTTCCGAGGTCAGTGCCTGGCTCGTTGGCCCGATTCCGTCGTCGCCGCGAACTGGGACAGTTTGATCCTCGATGTCGGTTCGGACCCCCTCCGACGAATTCCGATGATGGAACCGCTCAAGGGAAGCCGAGCGCACGTCGAGGCGTTATTTGCTCAGTGCACAACGCCCGCCCAGCTGGTTGACCAGCTCGGGTCGTAAGGCACCGGAGGATCACATGCCAGAACGAGAGCAGAAGAAGAAGCCCGCACCGAAGGCACGCGAGGACGTCGAAGAGGAAACTGCGGCGCCCGCCCGCCAGGGTGAGGCGCTCAAGGAAGAACTCGACGACCTCCTCGACGAGATCGACAGCGTGCTCGAAGCCAACGCCGAAGAGTTCGTGCGCTCGTACGTGCAGAAGGGCGGCGAGTGACCGGTCGGGCCGCGCGGTCATGAACCGCGGCGAGTACCAGCGTGACGCCCGAGCGGTGAGCAAGACCCTCGCCCGCGGCACTCGACTCGGTGCCTCGCGACTTCCCGACACGGTCATCGCCGCGAGCCGCGAAGAACGCGAGCTCGCGAAACTGCAACGCCGGATCGCGCGGTGGGCTCGATTCCACCGAATTCGCTGAGGCCCACGAGTAACCTCGCCCGCCCATGAGCGAGCCAACGACCCTCCCGTTCTTCGCGTCCGAACTCGACCCGGGACCGTCGTTCGTGGATCTGCTCCGGAGAGTGGCGCCGGCGTCGTTGACCCAGGACCTCGGAACCGGCCGACCCGACGCGTTCGAGATCACCCACGCCACCACGGTCGTCGCCATTCGTACGGCCGACGGCGTGATCATGGCGGGGGACCGGCGCGCCACGGCCGGCCATCTCATTGCGAACCGTCGCATCGAGAAGGTCTTCGCCGCCGACGACTATTCCGGTGTGGCGATTGCCGGCGCCGCCGGACCCGCGGTCGAGATGGTCCGCCTCTTCCAGGTGCAACTCCGCCACTATGAAAAGGTCGAGGGTGTCCAGCTCAGCCTCGAAGGGAAGGCCAACCAACTCGCGCAGATGGTCCGGGCGAACCTGCCGGCGGCCATGCAGGGCTTTGTCGTCATCCCGCTCTTCGCCGGCTTCGATCAGCGCCGCCAACGCGGTCGCGTCTTCTCCTACGACGCCACCGGCGGCAAGTACGAGGAAGCCGATTTCCAGACCAACGGTTCCGGCGGCGTGCACGCTCGGAACTGGATCAAGGCCGGGTGGCACGAGGGGATCACCGCGGACGACGGTGTGGCGCTGGCCATTCGTTCACTGTTCGCCGCCGCCGACGAGGACGCCGCCACCGGCGGTCCGGACCTGGTGCGTGGGATCTACCCGATGGTCGCAATCATCGACGCAGAGGGTTTCCGGTTGCTCGCCGACGACGACGTCGCGGCGCGTGCCCAAGCCCTCCTCGGCGGCGCCGAACGCGGCGGTGCCGAGAGCAAGGGGGATGGCACACAATGAACATGCCCTTCTACGTTGCGCCGGAACAGATGATGAAGGACCGGGCGGATTACGCGCGCAAGGGCATCGCGCGCGGTCGCAGCCTCGTTGCGCTCGAGTGTGATGCGGGCGTAGTCATCGTCGCGGAGAACCCGAGCCGCACCCTGTACAAGGTGAGTGAGATCTACGACCGCATCGCGTTCGCGGGCGTCGGCAAGTACAACGAGTTCCAGAGTCTCAAGATCGGCGGCGTACGCCTGGCGGACCTCAAGGGCTACCAATACTCGCCCGAAGATGTGAGCGCGAGCTCGCTGGCCAACGCGTACGCGCAGACGCTGGGCCAGGTGTTCACCCACGAGATGAAGCCGTACGAGGTCGAGATCCTCGTGGCGCAGGTGGGGACGAGTCCGGGCGAACCGAACCAGCTCTTCCACATCCTCTACGACGGCACGGTGATGGACGAGCAGGGCTTCACCGTGCTCGGCGGCGAGGCCGAACGCATCGCCGACGCCGTACGCGCCGCGATCACCGACGACATCACCTTGGCCGACGCAGTCAAGCTCGGTGCTCGCTCACTCGCCAACGACGGTGAAGTCTTGGCCGCCGGTCAGCTAGAGGTCGCGTTGTTGGACCGGCTCCGCCCCCAGCGCGCCTTCCGCCGCATCAAAGGCCCCGAGCTCGAAGCGTTGCTCGCGTAGCCGCGTCGGCCGAGCCGCAGGTTCTCGGGCGCGCTCGTTCACTGGCCCCGGAGCCACCCATGCCGTGGTTGCCGGGCCAGTGGACCGCTCGACCTGCTCTTCCCGAGATGCGTTCCGCGGAACGCTTTCGCGCCCCTGCTCCCGGGCGGATGGTCGCACCCTCGGCGTACAATACGAACGCAAGTTCGTTAGGGTTTCCGGGGTCTTTTGGGGGTTGTCGATGTCAGGTTTGGTGTTGGAACGGTCTGATCTGGCGGCCACGCCCACCGAGCGGTTGGAGGCCGAAGCCACCTCGCTGGCCGGTCATCTCGCCGCCGCGATGTGTCGGTTCCTCGATGTCGTTGCCGAACTCGCGCAGCGTGAAGCGTGGAAGACGTGGGAGGCACGGTCGATGGCCCACTGGGTGTCGTGGAAGTGCGGCGTCGGCCCTCGTGCTGCCCAGGAACAGGTCCGGGTTGCGCTTGCACTGCTGGACCTTCCCGAAACTCACGCCGAGTTCGCGGCGGGCCTGCTGTCGTATTCGAAGGTCCGCGCCCTCACTCGATTCCTCACTCCCGGTGCGGAGACGGACACGATCGTGGTCGCCCGCCACACCACCGCCGAGCAGTTGGAACGCATCGCTCGGGCCCACGGTGCTGCGTGTCGCGCCGCCGACCCGGACCTCACCCGGCGGGCGCTTGATGCGTCGTACGTGTCGTTTCACACCAACGAGGACGGCACCATCACGATCACCGCACGCGTGCCGGCCGACGTCGGGATCCGAGCCATCAAGGCCGTCGACGATGCTGCCGCCCAGCTACCACGTGACGCCGACGCGGAACCGCAGACGAAGCGAGTGAACGGCTTCGAAGCGGTGATCGACGCATACCTCGAACCCGACCCCAGCCGATCGAGAGCGGTGGAGGTGGTCGCGCACGTCGATGTCGAGATGTTGAGTCAAGACGTACCGGGGCGCTGCGAGTTGGAAGGCCACCCGATTGCATCCGAGACGTTGCGACGGCTGGCGTGCGACTGCGGCGTGCGACTCTCGATCGACGCCGACGGACAGATCCTCGACCTCGGACGCAAGGCCCGTTTTCCGAACCCTGCGTTACGGCGATCCGTCGTCACTCGGGACCACGGGCGATGCCGGTTCCCTGGTTGCACCCAACGGACTCGTCTGCGCGCGCATCACGCGCGCCATTGGGGCCACGGAGGCCCCACCGACCGCGCCAACCTGTTGATGCTCTGTCCTGTGCACCATCGATCGGTCCACGAAGGCGGCTGGAAGATCGAGGCCGACGGGCACGGAGGCTTCACCTTCTTCAACCCGCGTGGCGTGCCCGTTCCCGAGCTCGCACTCGTACCGACACCAACCTCACCCGACGCCGTCGTTCAAGCCAATACGGACGCCGGCATCGCCATCACGCCGGACTCGATAGCTTCGCTCTCCGGTGGCGAACCGATGGACCTCGACTGCACGATGACCGCGATCTTCTGCGTTCACCCGCCGGTGGCCCGTGCCCGTCGTGAATGCGTTCCGCGGAACGTCGGGCCGAACTCGATGGCCGGCGATCCGAGCTGAATCAGAGCGTTCCGCGGAACGTTGGGCTGCACTGTTGGCCGTCCGAGGCAATCAGCCGACCCCGGAACGTCAGCCCACCGCGGCGCGGACGGCGGCGATGTCGCGGAGGTGGTGCGCGCCTTCATGCGCCGCGTGGCGGAGTATCCACCCGGCATCGTGTGGCGTCGCACCGACACTGAATGGACGTTCCCATGCCTCGGACCGCTGCGCCGCGCCGAGGTCGACGAGTTGTGTACACGCCGTGCGAATGCCGTCGAGCGCGAGTTCGCGGTCCATCACCCAATCAGGACGGGTTGCGGCCGCGTCGTCCGCATCCATATCGGGGAGTTCCAGCCCGGGCTGGTCCAAGACAAGGGGGAGAGTCATCGAGAGGAGTTCGAACACCTCCCGGACGTGCACGAGGTACTCGAGTGCCGACCACACCCCGGGTGACGGGCGCCGTCGGATCGACTCCTCGTCCATGCCCGCCACTGCCTCGGTGTAACGACGTGGGTAGGAACGCAGTGCGTTCAGCGCGTCGGAGATTGCTAGCCCCGCTTCGTCGATACCGCATTCGTCACAGTTCGCCATGTCATTCCTCCCCGGCGAAAATACCGTCCCCACGGGCAAGGAATCGGGGATCAGGTCGGATCGCGGCCAGGTTTCTTGGTCGAGCGCGAGCCAGGAGCACCGTTAGGGTGAACGCGTAGTGGAGAAGCGCATCTTCGGTATCGAGAACGAATACGGCGTCACGTGCACCTTGCGGGGCCAACGCCGGTTGAGTCCGGACGAAGTGGCGCGCTATCTGTTCCGTCGGGTCGTGTCCTGGGGACGGTCGAGCAACGTGTTCCTCGAGAACGGGGCGCGGTTGTACCTCGACGTCGGCAGTCACCCCGAGTACGCCACCCCCGAGTGCGACTCGGTGTACGACGTCGTGGTGCACGACAAGGCGGGGGAGCGCATCCTCGAGAGCCTGGTGCAGTCCGCCGAAGCCCGACTGCGGGAAGAGGGCATCCGCGGTGAGGTGTATTTGTTCAAGAACAATACCGATTCGGCCGGCAACTCCTACGGCTGCCACGAGAACTACCTCGTCGAACGCGACGGTGACTTTGCCAAGTTCACGGACGTGCTGATCCCGTTTCTCGTCTCACGCCAGGTCTACGCCGGCGCCGGCAAGGTGCTCCAGACCGCGCGTGGCGCGATGTACTGCATCGCGCAGCGCGCGGAACACATCTGGGAAGGCGTGTCGAGCGCGACCACCCGGTCACGACCGATCATCAACACGCGCGACGAACCGCATGCTGACGCCGAGCGGTTCCGCCGACTGCACGTCATCGTCGGCGACTCCAACATGAGCGAGTACACGACGTTCCTGAAAGTGGGGACGATGTCGCTGGTCCTGCGCATGCTCGAGGAAGAATCGAGTCCGTGGCGGGACCTCACGCTCGAAAACCCGATTCGTGCGATCCGCGAGATCAGCCACGACATCACGTGTCGTCGGCGAGTGCGACTCGCGAACGGTCGGGAACTCTCGGCCGTGGACATTCAGGCCGAGTACCTGAACCGGGCTCTGCGATTCGCGAAACGCCACAAACTCAACCCACTCGAAACTCGCGCGCTCGAGATGTGGGAACACGTCATGACCCACCTCGAAGCCGATCCGCTCAAGCTCACCCGCGAGGTGGACTGGGTCATCAAGCATCAGCTCATCGAGGCCTACCGAGAGAAGCACTCGTTGCCGCTGACGCACCCGCGCGTCGCGTTGCTCGATCTCACCTACCACGACGTCACCCGCTCGCGTTCGCTGTACTACCTCCTCGAACGGCGCGGCCAAGTCGATCGCGTCGTCACCGACGAAGAGATCACGCGCGCCATGGACGAGCCACCGGACACCACCCGCGCCAAGCTGCGCGGTGCGTTCATCAAGCGGGCGAAAGAGCGCAAGCGCGACTACACCGTCGACTGGGTCCACCTGAAGCTCAACGATCAAGCCCAGCGCACCGTCCTCTGCAAAGACCCCTTCAAGTCCGAAGACGATCGCGTCGACCGCCTCATCGCGAGTCTTTAATTCTGCTCGTCCCTCATATCTGGCCGTCCGGCTTCGACCGGGCCCGGGAGTGAGACTCCACTTTTCCTGATCTTGGACGCCTCCCGGCCTGCTCACCTCCGAACCTCCTATGTGTTGTCAAGTGCTGGGTGGGGCTGGTTTTCGAGGAGTCGGTAGATGTGGCGGGCGAGGTAGCGCTTAAGGCATCGGCGTGCTTCTCGTTCGCTTTTTCCTTCGGCGACGCGACGGGCGATGTAGTCCTGGGTGGGTTGGTGGCCGCGGGACCGGGTCACGATCACGGTGTGGAGTACACGGTTCAGTTTGCGGTCC
>JANLTQ010000273.1:0-6125 GCA_031363005.1 Acidimicrobiia bacterium
TCCACACCGTCGGCTGTGCTCATGCGGATGCGCATCCAGGAGGAACGTAACTTCGCCGTTGCCCAAGCAGTGCAGGACGTCGCCGCCGATCTCGGCAAGACGATGGCCCAGGTTGCGCTCAACTGGGTGCTCAACCGGCCAGGGGTCACCGCCCCAATCTTGGGTGCCCGCACCGTCGCGCACATCGACGACAACCTCGGCGCCATCGGTTGGAATCTCGACGCCGATGCCTTGGCGCGTCTCGAGGATGCCAGCGCGATTGAACGCGGCTACCCCTACGACTTCATCGACTGGATCCACACAAGGTGAGCGTCGTGACCGCGCTCTGGCGCTATCCGGTCAAGTCGATGCAGGGCGAGCAGCTCAGCGAGACTCAGATCGGATCCACCGGGATCGTCGGTGATCGGATGTGGGCCGTCGTCGACACCGACACGGGCCTTGGTCTCACCGCTCGACGAGCACCCGAGTTGTTGTTCGCCCACGCCGCGCTGATCGACGACGGCGTCCGCATCACCCTCCCCGACGGTTCGACCGCGGCCGACGACGCGGCCCTCTCCGACTGGCTCGGCCGTTCGGTAGCGCTCGCGCGAGCGACCCCGACCACGTCGGCAACGTTCGAGATCGGTCTCGCCGACGACGATGATGCCGATCACGACCCGGCTGCGCCATGGGTGCAGTGGAACGGGCCGCTCGGAACATTCCACGACTCGACCCGCACCCAGGTGTCGATCATCGGCGCTGCGACGGTCGGAACGTGGGACATGCGCCGGTTCCGCCCCAACGTTGTGATCGACGGCACTGGTGAGGACGAATGGGTGGGATCAACCGTGCGGGTCGGCGAGGTCACGCTCGACGTCGTCAAACAAATCGACCGTTGCGTGATGACGACCCGCACTCAACCCGGCGGCATCGACCGTGACGTCGACGTGCTGCGGACGATCATCCGCGAACGGGCCAACAACCTCGGGATCGGCTCGCTCGTCCGGAAACCCGGAATGGTGCACGTTGGCGACGCCGTCGAGCCCGTTTCCTCGTTCTGACGCGCGAAACGCGTCGTTTTCAGCGCGTATTGCGCGCGCAAAGCGGGGATGGGGCGCGGGGCCACGGTGAAGTGGCCGAACCGGGGTGTTGGGGTTAGACGGCGAGCAGGTCGCGGGCGCCGGTATCGGCCGACGGGTGACGCAGCTTGCTCATGGCCCGAGCCTCGATCTGGCGGATCCGTTCCCGAGTGAGGTTGAAGTACTCCCCCACCTCTTCGAGGGTTCGCGGCTCGCCGCGGTCCAGACCGAACCGCAACGCCAAGATCTGACGCTCGCGCTCGTCGAGCGGCGAAAGCAGTTTCTCGATCTCGGCCGGCAGCAGCGCCGTCGCCGCAACTTCGAACGGCGACTCGGCCGACCGGTCCTCGACGATGTCGCCGAGCTCGGCGTCGCCGTCCTCACGGAGCGGCTCGGAGAGTGACAGCGGCTCGGCGGCGAAGCGCAAGGCCTCGGTGACCTTGTCCTCGGGCATCTCGACTTCGTGCGAGAGCTCGGCCAACGTGGCCGGACGCCCGAGCTTGAGCTCCAACCGCGAGCGCGCCTTCTGCAGCCGGGCCAGGGTGTCTCCCGCGTGTACGGGCAGCCGGATGGTGCGGCCGGTGTTGGCGATACCGCGAGTGATTGCTTGGCGAATCCACCAGGTGGCGTACGTGGAGAACTTGAAGCCCTTGCGCCAGTCGAACTTCTCGACCGCGTGCATCAGGCCGAGGTTGCCCTCCTGGATGAGATCGAGCAGGGGCAGACCTGAGGCCTGGTATTTCTTGGCAATTGAGACGACGAGTCGCAGGTTCGACTGCACGAAGGTGCGCTCCGCGTCGTCGCCGAGGCGCACGTTCTTGCGGAGTTCGCGCTTCTTGGTGGGCGTGACCGCCTTGCCGCCAGCTTCGAGTTCGGCGACCGCTTCCTTCCCAACCTCAATCTGCTGGGCCAGGCGTACCTCATCGTCCTTGGTCAGGAGGGGGTATTGCCCGATATCGGTCAGATAGAGGCGAACCAGGTCTTCTTCGTCGCGTTCGACACGTTCTTTCGCCAAGAAAATCGGTCTCCGAAGTTAAGAAACTGTGGATAAGAAGCAACACAGGCGGCGGTGCAAGTGTTCCCTGACCACCCGCAGTGGGTCCTTGTACGATACAGACCCCGTCAAGGACGCTTATCCACAGAACGCTGTGGATAAGCGTCGACCAGAGGAGCATCCGTGTCGGAAGTGGAGATCAGCGTAGTCGCCGGGCTGTTCCAGGCTCGCAGCGGAAAGGAAGCCGAACTCGCAGCGACGCTGGCTCGCTACGTCGTGTTGACCCGTTCGGTCACTGGTGTCCGCAACGTGGATCTGGTCGTCTCCGCCTCGACGCCGGGCCGATTCCTGATCGTCGAGAAATGGGACGACGTCGAGGCCCAACGCGCTCATCTCAACTCGGACTTGATGGTCACGATGGCGACCCAGTCCGGGCCGCTCCTCAACCAGCCGCCGGATCTCGAGCTCTACGACGTGATCTCCGCCCACGACCTCGAATAGCTGGTGAAGCGCCCATAGGCGCGGAGCGTCAGGCCGCCGGAGCTTGGCGCAGGGTCTCTTTGCGGAGCGACTTCTTGCGGTCGGGGCGGGTGTCGGCGGCGGCCAAGGTGTCCGCCATCGCCGAGAGCTCGCCCCAGGTGATCGCGGCACCGGTCCAGAGTTGATCGAACGCCGCGTCGGCGACGTCGTTGAACCCGCCGTACAGCCGGAACGTGTAGCGACGACGTGGGATGCGAACCGGAAACCCGAGTTGCAGCAACCGCCCCTCGGCGTAGGTGTCCCATAACGTGCGCTGGCGGTCGTCGAGCTCGTCATCCGCGGGGGCATTCTCGAATCCGCCGATGACCCGATCCTTCGCTCGGAGCAGACCGACGCCGAGTTCGACGCGGGTGTGGTCGACCGAAAGACCGGTCTGGCGCTTCGGACTCTCGAAGCAACCACCCGTGTACCAGAGCTGCGCAGCACCGTCGACGATGTTGGCCATCGACGCGGTCAGCGGATGCGGCAGCACTTCGTCAACGTCGACGGAGACGTCGACGTCCGCCGGAAACTGGACTTCTCCGAGCGTCTGTTCGATGAGCGCTCGTACCTCATCGGCGTCGAACTTGACCAGCGTGAACTCCGCAGGAGTGAGGGTGACGTTGCTCACGCCGATTCTCCCAACCCGGTGATCACGAGCCGCCGGCGACCATGGCGCGGGCGTCTACCTGAGCCTGGGCGGCGATCTCGGCCAACTCGTCGATCTCGTCGGTGGAGAATCCGGCCATGGAGCGGAAGTTGCGCGCGAGCTGGATCGGGTTCTCTTCGGACTCGCCGCGGAAACCACCGAGGCTGAAGAGCTTGTCCACGGTGCGCTGGAAGTCCAGTGCCCGCTCGCGACGCTCCGGGTCATCGGCAGTGAGACGGCGGAGCCAGTCCGAACCCATCTTCACGTGGGTGACTTCGTCGGCGAGCATCCAGTCCTCGCAGAACTCGAGGACGGGGTCACCGGAGAGGTCGCCGAACTCACGCATCGTGTTGAAGACGTCGATGGCGAGACCTTCGAGCGCACGGTTCACACCACAGAGTCGCAGGATCGGGTCCGGTGCGCACGCGGCCTCGTAGAGGAACGTGGCTTCGGAGTACTCACCGATCTCGGTGCCCATCCAGTCGCCGAGCTTCACCGAGATCTCGACGTGCCGACTCTCGTCCCAACACTGGCGAGCCATGTCGAGCTTGAGCGCGAACGGCGCCTGCTCGTCGTCGAAGTCGAAGGTGGTCCGTCCCGCGCCTTCGAGCGCTTGGATCTCACCCGTGAAGATGCCGTGCATCAGGTTGCGGGCCCGGTCCGCGGCGGCGGGACGCTCCGGCTGGAGCCGAGCGGAACCGAGTTCACGCTCGCCCATCTTGGCGTTGCGGGGGTCCATGACCTGGTCCATGATCGAGGTGCGGACGAAACGCGAGTCACGCGCCAACATCTCGGGGGGCAGCTGCTTCCTCATACTGAGGCTCCTTCAGTCACAACGTCGGATCCCAGGGTACCGGGCCCCGCAATACCTCCGGCCGCCAGCACGAGTGTTTCCAACTCGGCCTGACGACGGGCGGCCCGCTCCACGTCCTCGGGTGTTTCGATGAGGGACTGAAGCAGCATCTCGCCTTCCCGCCAATCCTCGAACTCGTCCTGGAGCATGAAGCCCAGAGAGCGCTGCGTTGGAGAATCGGTGATTCGGCTCGTGGCGTTCATGTGGTACGTGTACGCCGCGATCTTGTGAGGGATGAGCACTCGGAAGATCCCGACGAGCTTCTCGATCGTGTGCTCGGGCGCTTCCGGCTCGCGGAGCGCATCGACGAACGTCACCATCTCGGGGTTCGCCGGCACCGTGAGGCGATCCGTGTTCATCTCCCGCAGTTCCGGGAGGCGCTTGTCCATCAACTCGGCGTGCCAGGCGTGGTGGTAGCAGTGCCGGCCGAGGACGAGCTTCACGTCGAGTTCGGGCACCGTGGCGACCCAGCCGCCCAGACCTTCGAACAGCCGCATCTCGAGCCATTTGTAGGTGCCGACCCGACGGGCCGATTCCTCGACGGTGAACAGGCCGGGAAGCTCCCGCCGATCCCACGGTGCGAAGGCCGCGCGCGGCTTGAACGGGTCGGACATGAGGAGTGGCTCCGGTCGGTAGCGGGCCCCAGAAAACGGGACGTCCCGGCATTCTTCGTCCAGATGTCCGACAGGGTCAAGATCATCGCCCCGACGTGACGCGAGTCACGTCACGTCGGCCGCTGCTCCGGAGTCACGCGCGGCGGTACCCGCGCCTCGGAGCCTGTCCGACGTCACGTCATCGGCGTCGACATCTGCCGCTTCGAGGCGTCGGCGGAATGACTGCCGAGCTCCACGACCACGATGCCGGCGAGGATCAGCCCGGCGCCCAGGGACCCCAGCACACCGAGCCTTTCACCGATGGAGTACCCGATGACGCCGGCGACGATCGGTTCGAACAGGTTGATCACCCCGGCGCGTTCGGGGTCAATGATCCGTTGCGCCCACGCACTGAGGCTGAACGCGATCGCGGAACAGCCGACCCCCGTGACCACCACTGCGATCACCACGATGCCGGTGACGTCGCCGAAACCTTCGAACGCCGCGATGACGGCCGAGCCCGCGGTCACCGTCGCCACCTGCACGAGGACGAGCCCGAAGGTGTCGAACCGGCGCGTGACCTCGCCGGTGCCGATCAACCAGACCGCCCATGCGAGCGCGGTGACCACCGTGATTGCGTCACCGAACGACACGTCGAGTTGCGCGCCAGTCAGGAAGAGCAACCCGAGCGCTGCGAATCCAACGGCGATCACGACTCGGCCGCGTGGGCGGCGCCGGTAGCGGACCGCGGCGATCAGCGGCGTGAAGACCACGAACAATCCGGTGATGAAGCTCGCGTTCGACGTGGACGTGTGATGGATCCCGACGTTCTGGGTTTGGTATGCCACCAGGCTCACCACCCCGAGCACACCGCCGGCAACAAGCAACGTGCGCCATGAATCAGTGGGCTTCGGCTCGGGTCCGCGCCAGCCGCGTCGCAGCACGAACGGGACGAGCACGAACGTGGCCAGTGCGAACCGCAACACGTTGAACGCACTCGGCGTGACGTGGTGCAGAGACTTCTGCACCAGCACGAAGGTTGATCCGTACAGCACCGCCGCCAGAACGAGTGCAAGTTCCGGAAAGTACGAGCGGAGGCGGGCTGATGGGCGCAGCCGCTTCAACCGGGCCAGCGGTTGGTGAGCGGCAGGCGACGGTCTTTCCCGAAAGCCTTGGTTGACACCCGAACACCGGGAGGTGCCTGCCGTCGCTTGTACTCACTGCGGTCGACGAGCCGGGCGATGCGAACCACCGTGTCACGGTCGAAGCCGTTGGCCACGAGATCGGCGATGGACCGGTCGTCCTCCACGTAGCCCTCGAGGATCGCATCGAGCACCGGATACGGGGGCAGCGAGTCTTCGTCCTTCTGGTCCGGACGCAGTTCCGCACTCGGCGCCTTCTCGATCACCGAGCGAGGAACGACCTCGCGGTCGAGTCGTCGGTTGATGTCCTCGCAGAG
>JANLTQ010000552.1:0-3965 GCA_031363005.1 Acidimicrobiia bacterium
TCAGGACGCCAAAACGTGGGAGCAGGACCGCTTGATACTGGTCGGTTCATTGCGGTGACGCGCCGTAGCTGTCGTACGTTTCGTTGCGCGCGCCTGCGGCCGTCTGCCCGGCGGCGAACTGGAACGGTGAGATCCCGCCGGGTTCCCACGGCGTCACGGAACCGCTCGCAATGGCGCGTTCCGAGCGGGGCGGTAGGCCGAGGTGCGTTCGTACGTCGGCGAGGGGCCACTCCGCGTAGGTGAACCAGTCGTTCCCCAACAGGTCGGTCTCGGCACACCGATCGTGGGTGTCGAGGTAGGTGGCGAGTACCGCGCCGCGATACATCGCGTCGGCGAGTCGCGCCGCCATGTGCTCGGCATCGGCCGAGAGATGACCGCGGTCGAAACCGAAGAAACCCTGTGCGGCCGCTTCGATGTATCCGGTCTCGAACAATCCGAGCACCATGGCGAGCAACGCAAACGCCGCCGGGTCGTCGTTCGCGCGGGAGATGAGCCCGAAGACTTCGATCTCGCTTTCGACCGTCGAGCCGTAGTCGGCAACGTCGACGACGAAGCCGGTCATCGATGTGGTCAGCGCATTGAGCACGGCGCGTTGCGTGTCGGTCAGACCATTCGGTCCGGCCGCGCCCGTGGCGAGGGCGCGGGTGATGAGCTCGACTTCGGCCGCGGTTGGCGGGGCGAGGTCAACGGTGTCCTCGGTGGGGAAGGGAACTGCAACCGCCATCAGCTTCTCCTGGACTTCGGGCCGCGCCGGGTGGGACGCCGTCGCGGGCTACCGCTTGGCGATGGCCTCGATCTCGTGCTTGATCTCGGGAGTCAGCTGCTCGAGTGCCTTGAGCGCGCCCATGTTCTCGACGACCTGTTCGGGGCGGGACGCGCCGGTGATCACGGTGGAAACGTTCGGGTTGGCGGCGCACCACGCAATCGCAAGTTGAGAAATGGTCACGTCGAGCCGTTCCGCCACGGTCATGAGCTCCATGACTTGGCCGTTCCGGCGTTCGTCGGTGAGCGAGTCCTTCAACCACTCGTAGCCGGGGAGTGCGGCGCGGCTGCCCTCCGGAATCCCGTCGACGTACTTGCCAGTCAGGAGGCCGGACGCGAGCGGACTCCAGGTGGTGAGGCCGAGACCGATGTCTTCGTACAGCCGTGCGTACTCACGCTCGACGCGGCGGCGTTCGAACAGGTGGTACTGCGGCTGCTCGGTGATCGGCTTGCGGAGATTGCGGCGATCCGCGATGTCCCACGCGGCGCGAATCTCGTCGGCGGTCCACTCACTCGTGCCCCAGTAGTGGGCCCGACCGGACTCGATGATGTCCGACATCGCTTCGACGGTTTCTTCGATCGGCGTGTCCGGGTCCGCGCGGTGGCAGTAGACGACGTCCAGGAAGTCCAGCCCGAACCGCTCGAGCGAGCCGTCGATCGCGTGCATCAGGTACTTGCGGTTCAGCGTGTTGCGAGTGTTCACGCCCTCGGTGAGTCCCCAGAAGAACTTGGACGACACCACGTAGCTCTCGCGGGCCCAGCCGAGCTCGGCGATGGCGGCGCCCATGATGCGCTCGGACTCACCGCCGGCGTAGGCCTCGGCGTTGTCGAAGAAGTTGACGCCGGCCTCGTGCGCGGCGGCGAGACAGTCTCGTGCCATGCCGGTATCGAGCTGGGTGCCGAACGACACCCAGCTGCCGAAGGAGAGGACGCTCACCTTGAGTCCCGAGCGTCCGAGGCGGCGGTACGGCATGTCTGGAGTCGTCATGCGCGCCAAGGTAGCCGCACCCTTCCCGCCGCTTCACTGCGGACCTGGTCGTGCCGACTCAGGTGGTGGTGGTGCCGACGCCCGGTGCCAGGTCGGTGTTCAGGACGAACGTCTCGGACTCGCGCAGGTGCGTCGGGATGCTCATCGGGGCGCGTGCGGTGATGTCGAAGGCGAGGTTGACGACCTCGAACGTGGTGAGCAGGTCGCCCCGGTCGACGTCGAAGGCCCACTGGATCCGGTGTGACGTCTTGTCTGCGAGTGCGATGACCGCGCTGAAGCTCTGAATACGGTCGCCGAGGCGGGGGAGTCGTTCGATCACCATGCGGGTCTCCATCGACGCCCACCCCATGCGCAGGCCGTCGGGACCTTCGTGCACCATCTCGGGAATTCGGCGGTTGGCGGGTTCGCCGCCCCAGGTGAGCATGGGAGCGAACGCCGGGATGTACGCACCGTCGGCGTCGCACTCATCCTCGGAGATGGCGCGGATCTTGCGCATCGCGAGGTCGCGATCGCGCAGCGTGTCGAGCGTCGGCGCGCTCGCGACGGGATCGCTCGCGAGTGAGATGGACCGCGTCGCGCCGTGGGCGGGGACGGCGGCGACCTGCTTGCGTGCGGCGTCGGCCACCGGTTCGGGCAGCGCGACCACGCGGCCGGTTGCATCCTCGGCGCGTACGCCATGGACGAAGGTGGCCGCCAGGGCCCCGGTCGTTTCGTTCGCGAGCTCGTGGTAGATCCGCAGGCCATGGTCGAGCACCTCGATCACACCGCTGCGAACCACGAGCTCAGCACCGAGCAACTGCTCGCGGTGGTGACGCGTGTAGATGTCCACGGGACGGATCGTGATGTCCTCGGGTGTCCCCAGTGAGTCCAGGATCGCGGCGGTTCCGGCCGCAGCGTTCACGCCGTAGAAGCGCACGTTCATGTGGCCGAGGTGGTCGATCTGGTCCTCGGTCACCGCGCTGCGGTGGGTGACGGTCAGTTCGGAGGTGGTCGTGTCGTCGATGGGCCGATCCTGGCGGAGCTCGATCGGCCGAAGCAACTCACGGAGGGTGGATCAGGCGGAGTTGCGGACCAGGCGACCAGGACGTTCTCCGGTGTCGGTGTCGTTCGCTCGGGTCTGCACACCGGCGACCACGGTCGCGACGTATCCCGACACGGGTTGGAGATAGCGCTGGCCACCGGCGGGGAGGTCGGCGTGCATGATCGGGCGGCGGACCTGGAGCCGATCCAGGTCGATCACGTTCAGATCGGCACGCTTGCCCACCTCGATGGTGCCGCGGTCGTCGAACCCGTACAGCTGCGCGGTGCGGCGGGTCTGTTGCTCCACCATGAACTCGAGCGGGATCGTCTCGCCACGCGTGCGGTCGCGTGTCCAGTGGGTGAGTTGGGTGCTCGGGCTCGAGCCGTCACAGATCAACTTCACGTGGGCACCGGCATCCGCCAGACCGACGATGGTGACCGGGTGCGTGATCATCTCGCGTATCGCGTCGAGGTTGCCCTCCATGTAGCCCGCACCGGCGAGGTTCACGATGTTGGTGCCGTCACCCGCAACGAGGAAGTCGTACATCGCCTCAATTGCGGGAATGCCCTGAGCGGCTCCGATCGCGCCGAACGTCCGGTTGAAGTCCGGCTCGTAGTCCACGATCTCGTCGAGGCCGAACATGAAGTCGGCGACGGTCTGCATGACGCCCGCAAACATCTCCATCGAACCGGCGTTGTCCATGGCGCGGTCGGACTCGCCGAGGATGCGTGCCTTCGTTTCGGGGTCACGCATGCGTTCGGCTTGGACGGCGACCGGGAGGTCGGCGAGCTCCCGATACGACGGACGGTGCATGAAGGGGTGGTACCCCGCCAACCCGCCGAGGATGCCGACGGGACGAGACGCGATCTGTGGATACAGCTGGGCGCCGGCTGCGTTCTGTGCGACGGCAAAGTCGAGCACAGCACGCCAGGCATTGCCGTCGTCGACGTGTTGGACCGTGGTGAAGGTGATCTTCTGGCCGGTTGCGCGAGAGATGTCGGCCAGCATGTCGAGTTCGTGGTCCTGGCTGAACCGCTCGCCGCCGAGCTGGTTCATCTGCCCGAGTGACGACGACGTGATCGCTTCGAAGACACCGCCGCCACCATCGGCCATGCCGTGGATCAACTCGCGCAGTTCCACGTCGGTGGCGTAGGTGCCGGGAACCGCGTCACCACCGATCGACCGGTGGAAGAT
>JANLTQ010000298.1:0-2443 GCA_031363005.1 Acidimicrobiia bacterium
AAACGCACGGGAACCGGGTGGAGGAACTTCAGGCCGCGCAACCGTTCCACCGTGGCGGGAAGTGCGCCGAGACGGGCGTCCCACTTCGACGGGTACGACGAACGCGAGTCGAACACACCGGCGCCGATGAGACCCGCGAGCAACGCGACGACCGCAACGATCGCACCGCCGAGGATCCAGAGCGGCCGTCGTTGGGTCGGCCGTGGTGACCAGACCCCGCCGGCCGGGAGAAACTCGGATCCGACCGGTTGCGATCCCATCGGTGGAGGACCCATTGGTGGAGGACTCACAACCGGCGGGCCCACCGGAGGTGATGGCCACGCGGGCGGCGGCGGGTCGAACGCCACGGAAGGCGGTCGTGGTTCAACCGGCGGGGGCGGCGGAGGGGAAGGCACCGGTGCAGCGGAACCCGATCCGGGATCGGCGAGGCTCGCGCACTTCTTGCAGGTCGCCTGTTGCGCCGGCACGAGGTACCCACACACGGGGCACTTGCGCCAGGCGAGATCCGTTTCGGTCGTCACCAAGGTCCTTCCTGCCCGGGGGGAGAAACCCCCGACCGCGGGAGTATCGGTCAGTCTGGTCCGGGACCTGAGATCGCGGTGGTCATGTCACGAGACTCCAACACGAACACCGACCAGCCGGCCGGTCCTCCTTTACGGCCAGGTCATCCCGAACTGGGTCGAATCCACAACCCGGCCGGTGAAGTTCGTGTCGATCTGCTGCGCAAGAAACAGCACGGCCGGCACCACAGCTTCCGGCGTGGTCCAGCCCGTCCAGTCGTGGTCCGGACCCATCTCGAGGGTCGACAACTCGGTCTTCACCGCGCCCGGTCGCAGCGCGTTGATCGTGATCCCGAAGTCACGCAGCTCGGGCGCGAGCGCGGTCGAGAACCGTTCCATCGCCGCCTTGGCCGTTGCGTAGATCACGTAGCCCGGCGGCATGAACGGCGTCGCTTCGTGGCCCGCACCGCCGGACGAGACGTTGATAATGCTGCCCCCGCCCACGGCAGCCATGTGCGGAACCACTGCTCGACACGAGACGTACAGGCTGCGCACATTGACCCGCATCGAAGTATCCCAGTCGTCCGCGGTCGAGTCCGCGAACGTTGTGCGGGTCTGCGCCATGGCGTTGTTGATCAGGACATCGATCCGCCCGTACGTGTCGACGGTCGTGGCAACGAGCCGTTCGAGGTCATCGGACTTTCCGATGTCGCAGCCGACCGCGATTGCGCGTCCACCGGACGACTCGATCTCGGCGACGGTGTCACTGACGGTGCCCGGTAAACCCTCCGCGGAGACGGTCAAGCTGCGCGCGGCACACACCACGGTCGCGCCTTCGGCGGCGAGTCCGAGCGCCAGACCCTTGCCGATACCGCGCGACGCGCCAGTGATGATCACGACGCGCCCGGAGATTTTCATCCGCCGAACCTAACGGCGATGGGCGCGGGTCGACCAGCGTCGACCCGCGCCCGCGTTGACTCCGAGTTGCTGGCCGCCGGAGCTTCCGTCGACGTGGACCCGGTCGAACCGGTCGAGCCGCTCTGCGCATCACGCGCGGCTTCCTCGGCCTCACGTTCCTTGCTCTCGCCCGCTTCGGGCGCGGGGTCGGTGTTCGAGTGACGGTCGTAGCCACCCGGGCCACCGCGCCCGTGGCCGCGGCGGCGAGCCCGGCCGAAGAACGGCGAGCATCGATTCCATCCGCAGCCCGACGGACCGCGGCGGCCGGCTGACAGACTCGGGCGATGGACGCATCGATGCTCGCCGAACCCGCCGTGTACGCCTGGCCGCAATCCGTGCTCCCAGGAGAGACGGTGGGGATTCACGCCGCCGGCCCGGTCACCGGCGCCCTCATCACCGTGGCCCGCATCGGTGCGCGCCGCGAGGTTGTGTGGAGCGGCGAGTGCACGCTCGAGCCACATGCCGTCCCCAAGGACGCCGGCGCGAACGGATGCGGCTGGCCCGCGACCGTCGAGGTGCCCGTCGGCAACGACTGGCGGAGTGGCTACTACGAGGTCGCCCTGGCAACCAACGCTGGCCGGCGCGCTCACGAAGCCATTGCCTTCTTCGTGGTGCGAGCCGCGACCGTCGACCCGGAGCGGCCCCTCCTCGCACTCGCGACCAACACGTGGAATGCGTACAACGACTTCGGCGGTCGCAACCTGTACGAGGGTGGGACCAGCGTGTCGTTCGCGCGGCCCCTCGCCAACGGACTGCTGCGCAAGCCGGCCGGCCCTGGCAGCCGCGTCACCGTCCTGAACCCGCCGGACCCGCGGATGAAGGACCACGTCACGTACGTGCGCGAGCACCACATGACCCAGTGGGCCGGTTCCGCCGGCTGGCCGAACTACGAGCTGCCGTTCGTGCAGTGGGCCGAGCGGAACGGGTACGAGCTGGACTATGCGTTGAACTCGGACCTCGAAGATCCGGCCACACTCGCCGGCCGT
>JANLTQ010000309.1:0-4923 GCA_031363005.1 Acidimicrobiia bacterium
CGTCCTCGTCTTCACCGTCGTCCGCAACCTCGGCGTGGCGCCTTTTGACTGGCTCTCGTCAACTGCGTAATTAGGTGCGGCCTTCTTTGCGGGCGAGGGCCCACTCGAGGAGTTGTTCGTCGAACATCGAAGGATCAACGCCGGGGATACGCGCACGGATTCGTTGTCCGAGGGTGGAGCTCAAGTGCATGCGTGAATACTGCGGGAGGGTTTTCCGGCGTTCGAGGTAGCGCCGGATGACGAACACTTCGTCGGGGGTGATCGCGGCGACGTCCCAGTTGAGTCCTGGGGGTGGCGGCAACGTGAGGTAGGCGGCGACGTTGGCTCCGGTCGTGGCGAACCGCTCTCGGATGACGACCGTGCCCGCGGCCAGGTCACCGAGGCGCTGGCAGTGGCGCGTCGTGAACGCAGCGACGAACCCAACGGGGAAGAGAATGAACGTTAACGCCGTCCACCCGTCGATCAGGCGCAACAGATTGCGAATAAGGCTCGCCGAAGGACTGATGGGGTTGCCGTCGACGCGCACCACTCGGAGTCCCACTGCGAGCTTGCCGGGAGTGCGGCCCTGGTTGAACAGTTCGAACAGCACCGGGTAGCCGAAGATCACGAGAAAAGCGACGACGATCAGGCCGGCAGTGACGAATCCGCTGCGGAGATCGGTCGCCGCCGCCGTCTGGAAGACCGCAAAGAGCGTGAAGACCTGGATGGCAACGTCGAGCATCCCGGCCAGAAAGCGCGATCCGATCCCGGCGACGACCAGGTCGAGCACCACGCCCTCGGGAGTCGTAATCGCGAGACGGTCATCCAACTCCACCGGGAAACGGTAGACAATCTCCAGATGGAACATGAGCTCTTCGTCAACGAGCGTCAACCACGGTGGATGGAACTCGACGCCTTGCTCGGACGCGGGAGCAAGCTCCGGAAGGATCCGGACTCGCTTCGCCGGCTCTCGGAGCTCTACCGAGCGACGGCCGCCGACCTCGCGATCGCGCGCCGGGGCATGCCCGGTGATCCTTTGGTGGCGGCGCTCGAGCGGCGCGTGGTCGCGGCCCGCCAGCGCCTCGCCGGCTTCGATCGAGCCCGGCCGAGAATCATCCACTTCCTCACCACCGGGTACTGGCAGCGAGTCCGGGAACGACCGCGCGTCCTTCTGGTCGCGTTCCTGTTCCTGATGGTCCCGTGGATGTTGGCGTCTATCTGGGCGACCCACGAGCCGGCCAAGGCGGCCGGCCTCGTCCCCGGCGGCGCGCAGTCGGTGACCTCACGCGACCGCGCGGACTTCGGCCTCTCGGCCGATGAGAAGGCGCAGACCTCCGCGGCAATCTTCACGAACAACATCCGAGTCACGTTCCTCGCGTTCGCCCTCGGCATCGCGGCCGGCGTCGGTGCGCTCGCGCTGCTCGGATACCAGGGGGTCGTGCTCGGCGCGACGTTCGGTCTCGCCATCCACGTCGGCAACGGTGAGCCCTTGTTCGAGTTCGTGTTCCCACACGGCATCCTGGAACTGAGCTGCATCATCGTGGCCGGCGCCGCCGGGATGCGGATGGGCTGGGCGATCGTCGCACCCGGATACCGAACGCGAGCGGAGGCCATGCGTGCGGAAGCTGCAGGCGCGATCGAGATGATCGCCGGGACCGCGCTGGTGCTCGTCGGGTGCGGGATCGTCGAAGGTTCGCTCTCGACCTCGGGCATCGGACTGATTCCGGCCATCGGCGTCGGCGTCTTCTTGGGCGGCGGGTTCTGGTCGTTGGTGTTCTTCCGGGGTCGCCCGGAGGCGGCTGCCGTGGACACCGTCGACCGGGCCGAGATCACGCCGGCGCGCCAATGGTCAGAGTCGGGCGCGTCGCTTCTCGCGTAGATACGCCCGGACACACGCCTCGGTGAAGCCGTCGGGGTGTGCCTCCACCACGGTTGCGCCGGCGCGTTCGAGCTGGCGAACGACGATGCGCCGGTTCGCCACGAGATCGAGCGCAGCGGCGGCCCGGTACACGTCGGCCACGTGGGTGGGGGAGTGGCGGCGATAGTGGTCGAGATCGGGGTCGATCACACTCGCGATGACGACTGCGTGCCGGCGGCTCAAGACCGGCACCGCGCGCAACAGTTCCGATGCCGCAGCGCCGTCGAGCAGGTCGGTGAACACCATCACCAATGCGCGCTTGCCGCCGCCGATCGCATGGAACGCGACGTCGTAGGCCGCGTCCGCGGGTGCGGGTTCGAGGTCGAAGATTGCGCGCACGATCGCGTCGGCGCCCCTCCGTCGGGGTGCGACGGTGCGCCGAATCGTGTCGGCGAACGCAACGACACCGCAGCGGTCACCCACTTCGTCGGCGACGTAGGCGATCGCAGTCAGCGCGTCGAGCGCGGCGTCGAGGCGCGTGCGATCACCCAACGGCGCCGACATCAGCCGGCCGCTGTCGATGAGGCCGACCACCGTGCGGTCCTGTTCCACTCGGTACTGATTGCTCATCGGGCGACCTTGCCGTTGGGTCGCGGGCCAGTTGACCTGGCGAATGTCGTCGTCCGGGAGGTAGTCCCGAATCGATTCGAAGTCCGATCCCAGTCCGAGCGGCCCTCGGGTCAGCTCGCCCGAGTCGCGGAACAAACCGCGCCGAACCGCAGTGGCAATGCGTCGCGCGTTCGGGACGTCGGGGTAGACGATGACATCCGCAGCCAGTCCAGTGGTGCGGAACCATGCGGCGAGGCCCAACGGTCCCGTCACGCGAGTGGCAACCGGGCCGAGCTGGTGGCGCCCGCGTCGGGCCGCAACGAGCGCAGCGTCGAGCCGACCGTCCGCCTCGGCGGGTTCGATCCCAACCTCTGCAGACCGGGGTTGACGCACTCGAACGGAACCAGCGCCGGCACTTGCGCTGGTGATCGCAATCGGGCTCGCATGCCCGCGCACGAGGAGCTTGGGCAGCGTGCGCTCGACGGTGGGCGCGCGTCGTCCGAGGAGGGCGTCGGCGATGCAGGCGCCGGCGAGCACGATCCCGGCCAGTTCGATGATCGGGCCGGGCAGGGCGATGGCCGCCACGGTGATGACGATGGCCAGGCCACCGGCGCGCGGAGTCACCATGACCGGCGACGCACCCAGCCCGATCGCGAGGACCGCGATCAGCGCGATGACCAGGATCTCGAGGCCCATGCGTTACCTCGGCACGGGGACGGTGGCCAGGGCAGCCCGGATGGCGTCGTCGCTCGTGCCGCGTTCGAGCTCGGCCTCGGGCCGGAGTTGTATCCGGTGACGCCAGACCGGTGTGGCCATCCACGCAACGTCGTCGGGCGTCACGTAGTCGCGTCCGGCCAGGCGCGCCGAGGCTTTGCTTGCCGCGAGGAGGTGCACGATGGAACGCGGGCTCGCACCCAACGCCACGCTCGGCAGAGCCCGCGTGGCCAGTCCGAGGGCGGCGATGTAGCCGAGGACATCGTCGGTGATACGCGTGGCGTCGACGAGCGCGCGCAACTCGCGCAGTTCGTCAAGCGAGGTGACCACCTCGACGTCGTCGAGGGTCGCGTTGGTGACGCCGTGATGGGCGATCTTCAACATTGCGATCTCTTCCGCCGGTTTCGGGTAGCCGACGTCGATCTTGAGGAGGAAACGGTCGAGCTGTGCTTCGGGGAGTGGGTAGGTGCCCTCGTACTCGATCGGGTTCTGCGTGGCGATCACGAGGAAGGGATCGGGCAGCGGGTGCGAAACCCCGTCGACCGAGACATTGCGTTCCTGCATCGCTTCGAGCAGCGCGGCTTGCGCCTTCGGCGGCGTGCGGTTGATCTCATCGGCGAGCATGACGTTCGTGAACACCGGCCCCGGTCGGAACGCGAGTTCCTGGTTCCGCAACGTCATCGTGCCGGTGATATCCGAGGGCAACATGTCCGGCGTGAACTGCACCCGACGGTACGACACGCCGAGCGCGCGAGCGATCGTGCTGGCGAGGAGCGACTTCGCCACTCCGGGCACGCCCTCGAGCAACACGTGACCCTGCACGGAGATTGCCGCGAGCACGAAGTCTGCGGTCTCGTCCTGACCGACAACGACCTTGCGAATCTCGTTCAACAGGCGGGTACGAAGTTCTCTCATGTCATGCCTCTCTGGCTGCGGGCGTAGGCGCGCCCGAGGGCGAGCACCGATGTTCGATCCGTGGGCGGGGTGACGAGCGCAGCGGCGTCCTCAGGGTCCCAACCGGCCGCGACCGCGGCGGCGACCAGGGTGGGGCCGTCGGCGTCGGCCTCGAGGCGCGCGAGGTCGATGATGTGGCGCCGCGCCGCGGTCCCCAGCGCGTCGAGCGCCAAAGCCGGATGGCGCGATCGTTCGAGTCCGCCGGCCAAGACGTCGGCAGTGGCGCGGCGAGGAGGGTCGAGGAGGCGCTCGCTCGGTTCTGCGCTTCCGATGCGTCGACCTCGCGCGATGGTCGTGAGCAATAGCGCGAACGCGCCGCCGATGAGCGCGATCTTCCAACCGGATGGCACAGCATCCCAGCCGGTCTCCGAACTCGCGGTCGATGCGGCATCTGCGAACACGACCTCGCGGCGCGAACCGGCGAGGGCCAGCGCGAACGCCGCGTTGTCCCGGCGTCCGAGCAAGAAGTTCTGGAGGGGCGTGTCGTCGGCGACCAGAAGCATCTCGCCGCGTCCGATCTGGCGGGTGACCACCAGCTGTGGTCCGTTCGGGCTCCGCCAGCGGTCAAATCCGTCGGTCTGGACGAGGTAGTCGCCGCCGAGACGAACTTGAACGGTGTGTGAGCTTCCTTGCACCGGGCTGGGCCGATCACTCGTGAGCCACGCCGCCGCGTCGTTGCCGCTGACGACCACGCGGCCCCCGCGGGCTGCGAACTCTCGCACCGCGACACGGGCGCGATCGCTCGGGAAGGAGATGTTGAGCACCATCAACGCGGCAGTGGTCGGCACCACACCGCGGCCGGTGCGTTC
>JANLTQ010000310.1:0-2589 GCA_031363005.1 Acidimicrobiia bacterium
ACCGCCATCGGCTCGCCCCGAACCGTCTCGCGAACGACCTCGAAGAAGCCGCCGGGTCCAGTCAACTGCGCTTCGAGTTCGGCCATTCCCGTTGGCAACCCGGCTGTGTCCACGAGGGCGGACCCTAGCGGCGCGTGACCAAAGGCTCAGGGAAACCGACCGTCCGGCTCGACCATCCTCCGGTGTCAGGTTTATCCTCTTCCTGCCCCCCGGGGCATTGGCCGCGGGCCTCCCTGCCCGGTCCGCCGGCCGGTCCCGGGGGCACTTTTCTTCCCGAGATGCCCGTGGTTTCGTTCCGGTCAACTTGCCTGTGTCGTCTGCCGATGAACTGTCCATGTTCACCCGCCGACTGTCGCCGGTCACGACCTTGGTCATCGGTCTGCTCTGTGCAGTACTGGCCGGCGGGTGCTGGGCGATCGCGGCAACGCTCAACGACGAACGGTCAGTCACGAACGAGGCGTCGGCCATCGCCAAGAGCGAACCGGTGCGCGAAGCGTTCGCGTGGCAAATCGCCGACGCGCTTGCTCCTCACTCCGCCGCCACTGCGACATCGGCGCTGCAGCTGGCCAATGACATCGCCAGTCGCGTGGTCAAGTCGGCGGCGTTCCAACAGGCGGTAGCAGCCGCGCTCCCGGCGATCTACGGACAGGTCGTGAAGGGCAACCCGGCGGATGTCGTCCTGGACCCGGCGCTGGTGAACCAGGCCTTCGTGTCCATTGGCGCGACCGCACCACCAGACCTTGCGCTCGTCGCTCGACGTTCCGAACTCCCGGACCTCCGCAGCACCCTCGACGTCATGCAACAGTTGAGTGTGGTCTTCGCCGCGTTCGCGGCTCTCCTGATCGGATTCGGGATCTCGATCGCTCCGCATCGAGGTCGGGCCGTGATGCGCATCGGTCGGTGGCTCATCACCACAGGGGTCCTGACCGTCCTGATCTTCTGGGCGCTTCCGACCCTGGCATTTCTTCCGCTCGGCGGCTGGATCGGGGTCGTCGGAATCTTGCTGGCCACGGGCGACTGGCTCGCGATGCCGGCGTCGGTCCTCGCGGCGTTCGGGGTCGCGATCCTGGTCCTCGGGAACGCCGGCGAGACCCAGGCGCGTCGGAAGGAACTCGCGGTCATTCCGAAGGCGGCGGGTCGGACACCGATTCGCTCCTCGATCACCTGAGGACAGTTCCGCTTTCGGTCGTCAGCTGAAACTGCCGACGAGACCTTCCACCGCGCGATCTCGTACTGCCACGAAACGATCGAAGACCATCTCGGCCCAACGTGGATCGTCAGGCGCAAACGCCGCGCGAATCTGTTCCTTGATCGGCGCGGATCGCTTTCCGAGTGGATCGCTGTGCGCATGCAACCACGCGTCGGCTCGGAGCGCGTCCGAGACGGCCACGATGTCGACGGTGCCCCACTCGATGGCGACACCGGCCATCGCCACGCCCGGGAGCCACCTGTCCATCGCGTCGAGGACGTCCCCCTGCACGTCGGCCGAGACTGACGTCCCTTCCGACGGGATTCGGTAGTCGTCGAAACACGCGTCGAGCCGGGCCTTGCCAATGTCATCGGGGTGACTCGCGATCAGTTCACCGTGACCGAAGTCCCCGAGCCCCGTGTGGAGATCCAGGATGGCGACGCGCGCCGCGCTCGAGAGGTGACGCTGCACGATCGCCTGCAAGGTGCGCTGGGACCACACCGGCTGCGTTCCGCCGAAGAAGATCCCCTGCGGGTGCCGATACTGGCCGGCGCTGACCGCAGTTTGCAGCCCATCGAACCCGTGACGACCTGCGTACTCGAGGAGTTGTTCGGCGGTCGTCTGGCGGGTGACGTCGTCCCACGATTCCGGGACCAGCGCCGGTGCGAGTTCGTCGTATCCGGGGTTCGACGGAAGAGTCCTACCGAAATCGATGCAGTTGCGATTCAGGTCGACGTTGTCTTCATTGACGCGCCGAACCCACGCGAAACCGTACGGGTTGATCGCATGAACGAAGACGACGCTCACCCCGTCCGGCACCACGACGCCGTCTCGGAGCCAGACGTTCTGACACAGACTCCCGGCGAAACCTTCAACCCCGTGGGTGCCTGACATCACCAGCAGTCGATTCGGGGCATCGGGCCGGCCGAGCACCGCAACGTCGGTCGCGAGCGCTGCGCCGTCCGGCCCTCGCCCGGGATGTTCATGGCTGATGATGGCGGCGCCGGCCGCGGTGGCGACGTCGAGGAATTCTGCGCGCGCAGTGGGATACGAATCAGCGAGGCGCACGGTCCGACCAGCTCAGCTCAGCTCAGGACTGGACGGGCTCGCCGGCGGCGGTGACGGCGTACCAGACGTTGCCGATGGCGTTGCCGTTCACATCACCGGCCTTGGTGTCGCCGGTGAAGCCGTAGAGCAGGTGACCGTTGTAGAGCACCCACTGCTGACCGTTGGGCTGCGCGCCCGTCGATGCCTTGGCCGTGAGACCGGGACCGAGCGTCGGTACGCCGGTCGCCTGCACGGCCGGCCACGCCGCCAGCACCCCGGCCGGGACCGTGGACACCGTGGCGGCGCCGTCCGGCACGTACAGGTACAAGACCTTGCCCGCGGAATCGGCGACG
>JANLTQ010000315.1:0-5294 GCA_031363005.1 Acidimicrobiia bacterium
TAGTTCCACTCCCAGTAGTACACGACCGCGTGGAGTTCACCAGTCAGTGGGTCGCGCTTCGGGTGCGCGGTGAACGAGCCGGGAAGGGTGCCGCCGAAGTCAGACCGCGCGACGGTGTCGAGGTCGTCGGTGAGCTGCATCGGCAGACCCCCGGCCTCGACGATCGCGTAGGTGGATCCCGCGTGTGCGATCACGTTGGTGTTCGCGGTGTTGTCGCCCATGCCGTGGCGCGGACCGGGCGTGGCATCGCCGCCAAGCGCATCGACGACGGTGTCCGATCGGACGTAGCGGTTCCGGTACGTGACCGCCTTCCCGCCGCGCAACCAGAGGCCGTGCACCATTCCGGAGCCGGTGAACCAGTGGTAGGTGGCCGGGTCCGGGTCCACCACCGGGTTGGGACCGATGCGCAGCAGCCGGCCCTCGAGTTCCTCGGGGATGGCGCCGGTGACCGGGAGGTTGTCGACGCTGACTTCCTCCCGCACCGGGGCAAAATTGCCCGAGAGGTACGGACTCGTGGTGACACGCGGTTCGGTGACGGTCATGTCGGCTCCTTGGAGATGGTTGAACTCGCGCCGAACGCGAGGCGGTTGGCAATGCGGACGAGGGTGTCGAGGTCGGTCTGGCCGGTCGTGGGGGCGAGCGCGCCGTGCAGATGCAACGACGCGAGTCCGTGCATCGTGGACCACAGCACGCCGGCCAACTCGGTGGGTACGAGGTCGGGATGAAACCCGATGGCCTGCGCGTCCACGACGAGCTCGACGAGCTGTCCGAACGCCGCGCCGCCCTCGATGGCGTACTCCGGGTCGCCCGTGTCACACAGGTCCGACCGGAACATCAACCCGAACACACCCGGGCTGTTCGCGGCGAAGCGCACGTACCCGAACGATGCCGCGTCGAGTCGCGCCATCGGGTCGGCGGAATCGACGGCGCTCATCGACGCCTCGACGGACGCGTAGAGATCGCGAAACCCTTCGGCGGCGACGGCCGCCAGCAGCCGTCCGAGGGTGGGGAAATGGCGGAGCGGCGCGCCGTGCGAGAGTCCGGCGCGCCGGGCGATCTCGCGCAGACCAATGCCGTCGATGCCTTCTTCGTCCAGGTAGGCGCGCGCGGTGTCCACGAGACGGTCTCGCGTGCTGACGGGGACGGACATGTAGTCAGTGTCTACGAATACGTAGACACTGTCAACTGTTCAATGGCTCGTACCCGGGTGGCAGGTCAGAGCGAGTAGGCGATGATCCGGCCGTCGGCGGTCCCGACGAAGACCCGTCCGAGTGCGTTGACCGGCCCGCCAGTGATTTTGCTCCCCGTGGCTACCGACCAGAGCGACGTGCAAGTTGGCGAACCGCATCCGCTGGCGGAGTATGCGTGGATGCTTCCGTCGTCCGAGCCCGTGTAGACGAGCCCACCGGAGGTGACCGACGGCGGCTGCCCGATCGAACTGCCGGTCTGAGCGGTCCACACCGGGGTACAGGTCGGCGCGCCGCACCCGGCGGCGGAGAAGACCGCGAGCTGGCCAGAGATGGTGGGGACGTAGACGTAGCCGCCGGCCACGGCGGGTGCGGCGCTCGGCTTCGAGGTCAGGGTGCCGGTCCACCGCAGCGCGCCGTTGGCGGTGTCGAGGGCGACGATCGAGGTTTGCGTGGGTGCGATCACGGTCTGGTGATCAGACGTCACCACGGGGTGGAACTGCACCGCACTGCCCGCCGGATAGGTCCAGGCTGGTGGACATATCTCGCCGCTGCTGAACGTCGGGCACGCGGCCGGCTTCGCAATGGGATACGCAAGGACGTTGCTCTCGTTCCCGAGGAAGATCCGGTTGTTGGAGACGGCGGCGCTGGTCGACACGGGTACGTTCCCTGAGGCGATCGCGATGTACGTGTTCCACGAAGCGGTTCCGGCGATGTCGGTCACGAAGAGCCTCGAGATCCCGATCCTGCTCGAGTTCCCCACCGACTGCGTGCTGACCAGCAACGAACCACGTTGGGTCAGGTCGGCGCCTGCGCCGGCGAGCGCCGAGAGCGGGGCGCCGGTCGACTCGTTGAATCTCATGATCGTGCCCGGCACGATGCTCATGCCGTTCTGGGCGACGTAGACAACCCCACCGGTTACGGTCGGCTGCCGCGCACCGAAGAAGGGGGTGCCGGCTGCGAACTCTTGGGCGCTCCATTGGGTTGCGCCGTCGTTCGGCGCCAGGCGGTAGAGCGTCCCCGCGCTCGAGCCCGCACCGCTGCTCACGAAGACGCCGTCGATGGTGACCGCCGGCGCGGAGGTCGGGGCGGCGAACTGACGACTCCAGTCGAACTGCAACTGGTTCACGTTCGCGGCGGTGATGCCGGATTCGAGGGGTGCGAACCCGCTGCGCTCGGCGTCGTTGCCGGGCTGGAGCCAACACCCGCTGAGCACGGCCGCGGCCAGAAGTGCGAACGCGGTCCGTACGGTCGTGCGGGCCATGTAGCCCTCCCCAGTCGATGTCGCGGGAAGGGTAGGGCGGATCGGGTGGGGGCGCCAGATTTTGGTCAGGTGCGAGCCGGGTGTAGCTGGCCAGCGCGGGTCTTCGCGAGTTCGGCCTCGGTCCGCGCGTGGCGGGCTCGTAACTTCTCGAGTTCGACCTCGGCCGCGTGCCGACGAGGACGCCGGACCTGAGTCTCGAGACCATCCAGGGCGCCCGCGTCTCGGGCCTTGCGCCACTCGGTCACATGCGACGAATAGAGGCCTTCACGGCGAAGGATCGAACCCCTTCTCGCCGTCGGGGGCCGCGTCGTACTCGGCGAGAATCGCCAGCTTGCACTCGGCACTGAACCTGCGCCGGCGAGGCCGCGCAGACGGATCAACATCGGCCACCCCACCATCATGGGCGCGACCACCCAACACTGCAGAAGGCAAAGACATCAACGACGAAACCGTTCTCGCCCTACGAGGGAAGATCCACAACACCGGGCGTCTCACCCGAGCCTGACAGTAGGGGCTCGACTTCGCTGCGCTGCGTCTCGGGAGCGCGTCGCGCTGCGCCCGGGCGCTCCAACCGGCGGCTTGGTCACGGTCCTATCGTGGCGCCCTTGAACGATTTTACTCACCTCCTGGCGCCCGGTTCGATCGGGTCGCTCGCCCTGCGCAACCGGATCCTCATGGCGCCGATGGGGGACTCACTCGCCAACGAGGACGGATCGATTTCGGCCGCGCAGCTCGCATACTTCGAGGCTCGGGCGCGCGGCGGGGCGGCGCTCCTGCTGGTCGGGTCGGTCGCCGTCGCCTATCCCGACGGGTGTGTCGACGCGCGCCAGGTGGCCGCATCGGATGACCGTTTCCTGCCCGGACTGACCGAGCTTGCGACGCGCGTCCACGCCCATGGCGCGGCGGTGGCGGCACAGCTGACCTACAACGGCGCGCTGGCGCGCTATGACATCGCGCGCGGTCATCCGATGCTCGTGCCGGCGATTCCGAAGCGGTCACGGCCGGACCAACTCTCGATGATGGTCACGAGCGAGGAGATCGCCGGCTTCATGGCACCCCACGCGTCGCCGACGGCCAAGGTCGAATACCAGGTCGCCACCGAAGACGATCTCGCTCGCGTCATCGATCAGTTCGCGGACGCGGCAGACCGGTGTCGGCGAGCCGGGATCGACGGCGTCGAACTCCACGCCGGTCACGGCTATCTCGTCGACGAGTTCCTCTCGCCCGCGCTCAACCATCGCGACGACGAGTGGGGCGGGAACGTCGAGAACCGTGCCCGCCTCCTCCTTGAAATCATTCGTGCCGTGCGCCGCCGCGTCGGCCCGGACTACCCGCTGTGGATGCGCATCAACGCGATCGAGCACCACAAGACCGACGGCGAGACGTTCGCAGACCAGCAGGAAGTGATCGCCCTTGCGGTCGGCGCCGGACTCGATGCCGTGCACGTCACCGCCTACGCGAACCTCGATGTCGCGACCGGTCCGACGGACTCGTACGCACCGCATCGGGTGGGTGATCTGGCCGACTACGCCGCCGCGGTGAAAACTCGCGTCGACGTACCCGTGATCACCTTCGGTCGCTTCGAACCCGCCGAAGCCGAAACCGTGCTCTCCGACGGCAAGGCCGACTTCATCGCGATGGGCCGCAAGCTCCTCGCGGATCCGGACCTGCCGAACAAGCTCGCCGCCGGAACCGTGGACCGCATCCGCCCGTGTCTCTATCAGTACCGCTGCATCGGCAACATCTTCGTGAACGAGTCACTTGCGTGCGTCGCCAACGCGGCGACCGGGCGCGAACACGAAGCGACGATCCCTCGTGCGGCCACGACGCGCCGAGCGCTGATCGTGGGTGGTGGTGCGGCGGGGCTCGAAGCGGCACGCGTCCTCGCCACCGAAGGCCACGCGGTCACGATCTGGGAGGCGGCGGGCCAACTCGGCGGCGTCCTGCACCACGTGCGCGGACTCGATCCTGTGCTCGACGCGCATCGCACGTGGCTGATCGGGGAGATCGAAATCCTCGGCGTGACGGTCGAGACGAACCGGACCGCAACCGCGACCACGGTCGGTGCTGCGGGCTTCGACGACGTCGTGATCGCCACCGGCCCGACCTGGCGCGGCACGGAGGTACCGGGCGGAGACCTCGCGCACGTGCTGTGTCCGACGGATCTCGACCCTGACGCAGTTGCGCGCATCATCGATTCCGGCACCCACCCGATTGTGATCATCGGCGGCGGCAAGCCCGGATTGACCCTTGCACTGGCGTTCCGGGAACGCGGCGCGGCGGTCACGGTGGTGGAAGCCACCGGGGTGTTCGGCGCCGAACTCGGGCTGCCCGGTCGGTTCCGAATGGTCGCCGATGCTCAATCCGCCGGCATCGAGCTCGTCCCGAACGCAACGGTCTCCGAGATCACGTCGACGACGGTTGTTCTGGACGTCGACGGCGCTGTCCGCACCCTGCCGGCCGCGACCGTTGTCATCGCGACCCGCAGTGCGCCGCGTACGACCCTCGCCGAAGAACTGGCCGACGAGTTGCATTCGACATCAAGCGCGGTGCACGTCGTCGGCGATGCGCTCGACGCGCGCGGTTTCGAGGGCATCACCCGCGACGCCGAAGCCTTGGCCCGCAGCCTGGCGATCCCAGCACCATGACCGAGCCGATCACCCTCCCGGACGGAACTGGTGATCACCGGCTGACCGACGACGAGCGCGAGCAGTTCGAGACCGACGGCTATCTCACGATTCCGGACGCGCTCGACGCGCCGACGGTGGCGCGGTTCACCGCGTTGGCCCAACGCGCCGACGCCGCGTTCCACGCGGTCCCCGAGCGGTCCCGGTACGCGCACC
>JANLTQ010000354.1:0-4375 GCA_031363005.1 Acidimicrobiia bacterium
ACCGCCAGTTCTCGAACGAGCCGGCGCTGAAGTAACACGCGACCTTGCGGCCCTTGGCGTGAAGCGCCGCGATCGTGGGGGTGGGGGTGTCGAACAGGTCGACGTCGAAGAGGGATGCGTTCACGGACCGATTGATGGTGCCGGTCAGCTGGATCTGCCAGCTGGTGTTCGGCGCGGGTACGTAGCAACCGACGCACGCCGTGGGCGCGGGCACCGATGCGCCGACGGTCGATCCCTCCACGCCCGTCAACACGCCGAAGCTCGCGACGGCCAGTGCGGCCAGGCATACCAGTTGGCGTCGACGCATGAGGTCCCCCGTCTCAGGTCTGCGCCGAGATCGGCGCGACAGGCTCGACCGTACCCCGCTCACGGATCTGACGGAACCCAGTCCACAGACAGAGTCCGAGCGCGGCCAACAGGTCGAGTGAGAGCATCGTGGGACCGAGCATCCACTCGAAGCCGCTCTTTCCGAGCACGGCATTGATCGGGCTCCAGCCGAGCGGGTCCACGAGGGGGATGAGCATCAGGACGAACACCGCGGCGCGCGCTCGACGCGGCCACGAAACTCCGTGCGCCGGCGCTCGGCGTGCGAGCAGGACCATGGGTCCGACGAGGAGCAACTCGTCGTACGGAACGTGGTAGAGGCAGGTGAGGATCAACAGGCATCCGAGGGTGAGGGTGAGTTCCTCGTGATCGCCACCCGGGTCGACGCGATGAAGCCGCCACAGGGTCCAGGCTCCCGCGGCCAAGAGCGCCAGGCCGGCGATCGACCCGACGAGTTCCGACGGGTGCAGATGGGAGACGCGCACGAAGGTGTTGGCCGCATCGATCCGCAAGCCACTCCCGAGGCGAGACTGGACCGACTGACTCGTGATGCGGGCGCTGTCTTGCCACGACTGCACCAGTTCACTGACCCCACCCGCGGCGTCGACCAGCCACGGCAGGACCACTGCGCTCAGTGCCGCGCCGAGCGCGGTGCCGAGCAACGCGACGCGCCGCTGGCCCCGGACGAGGAGCAGCGCGGTCAGCGGAATCGCGAACGTCGGTTTGGACCAGACGATCGCCAGTGCGATGACACCGACGAAGATCGGCACGGTCGCAATCATCGGCACGCCGACGGACGCGGCGCGCTCCCGCTCGGGGACCGGAGCGCGCGCCCGCCACGCGAGGTACGCGCTGATCACGATGATGAGAGTCGGCTGGCCGGTCCGGAGGTCGAACTTTCCGGGATCGCTGAGCAGGACGAGCAGGCCGAGCCCGAACACGGAGGCCAACGCAAGGCGATGACCGGCGAGCCGGAGGGCGGTCGCGGCCAGACCGAGGACGAGCAGGAGGTTCCATCCGAGGTCGATGGCGCGTGCAGTCGACAGTGAGAACGCGAGCAACGGGAGGTGCAGGAGCAGGTGCACCGGCGTGTACAGCGGGAACTCCTGGCCGACCGGGTAGCGGCGGAAGTACGTGCCGGCGTCGTACGGGTTGACGTGATCGCGCAGTGCGACGACCGGGTAGTAGATCGCGTCTCTGAAGTCGGTGTGCAAGCCGACGTCACCTCGACTCGAAGAGATTCCGTGCCATGTGGTGATGGTCAACCATGACCCGACGGCGATGAACCCACCGATCGTCAGTGTGGCGCGAAGCCACGACGGAACCGACGCCACCGCCGCGCGCAGACGTTCGATCATGGCGCGGGTGGCGTGGCTGGCTTCGCGATTCGGCGCAGCTGCGGTGCGAGCCAGCGCCAGATCACGCGCGCGCCCTCCGGCGTGAAGTGTTCGCCGTCGGTGCGCATCGTCACGCCGTCGATCTTGGCGGCGTACTTGCCGTGGGGGCAAGCGATCGAAGCAAGGTCCAACAGGTGCACGTCGGCCGGGTGATCAGCGGCGTAGCCAGCCCACACTTGGTTCAACCACCGAATCCGCTTCGGGTCGGATCGTTCGGCCTCTCCCCAGGCGCCGAGGTCGCGGGTCGCGACGGAGAGACATGGAGTCGTCAGGAGCGCAAGCGGCGCGCCGCCGGCGGTCAAGATCGTGCGGGCGCGATCGAGTTCGGTTCGGAGGTACTGCTCCATCGCCGGTGTGCCGACCCGGAGCGTCTGGCCGTTCACCCTCCGATCGAACAGTTCCCATCCGCCGAGCAACAGGGTCGCGACCTGCGGCCGATACTTCTTCACGCCCGCCGCGTAGCGATCGGTCCACTTGGCGCAGCCGTCCTGATTGGCGCCGTCGATACCACGGCTCAGCGGCACGCCGGTGACGATGCCGCAGCCGATGATGGTCACGCCCCGGTTCCAGACGAGCCGTTCGTCGGCATCGTCGATCTTGGCCGTCACCAGCGTGAAGGCGATGGAGTCACCCGCCATGAGCACCCGGGTGGCACCGGGGAGCGGGGGAAGGTTCAGCAGGCGCCGAACCTCGGCGTAGATGTTGGGCCGGGTCCGGGCGGCCGCGCCGGACGCGGTGAGCCCGAACAACGCGACGGACGTGAGGGCTAGCACTGCCGGCACCCAGATGATGCGATCGCGCACGAGGCGAAACCGCTGTTCGCGAGTCGGCAGTTCGACGAAGAAGTACGACGCCAGCGCGACGACGAGGGTGACCCCGAGCCGCAGCGCGAGCAGGCCATTGCCGGATCGTCCGGTCCGATCCGGCGAGAGCCAGACGTAGACCGGCCAGTGCCAGAGGTAGAGACCGTAGGAGATCCGTCCGATGGCAGGCAGCGGAGGGACCGACAGCAGGCGCCGGACCGGGCCGCGCACCATCGCGCTCGCGATGATCGCCGCTGACGCAATCGCGACCAACGTGAACCCGCCGCGGTAGAGGCGCGGCCAGGTCTCGGACTTGGTGCCGATGACCCACGCCACGAACACCAACCCGGCGAGGCCTGCGAGTTGGAAGAGAAGTCGCTCGACGCGACTCCACTCCTTGGTGCGGACGGAGAAACCGACCGCGAGCAACGCTCCGATCAAGAGCGCCTGCGCACGTGTGTCGGTGCCGTAGTAGATCCGCAGCGCGTCGCCCCCGGGCGTGTACAAGACGGTCATCAGCGCGGCGGAGACCATGGCGAGGACGGCGAGAACGACGGCGATGATTCGAAACTTGGCGCGGGTCAGGCGAACGATGCCGAGAAACGCGAGCGGCCAGACGAGGTACCACTGTTCCTCGATCGCCAGCGACCACATGTGGCGGAGTGGCGACGGAGAACCGAACTGCGCGAAGTACGGCTGGCCGGAGAACACCAGCCGCCAGTTCTGCACGTAGAAGAGCGATCCGAAGAGATCTCCACGCAGGCCGAGCGCTTCCTCGTCCGTGGCGATGAACGCGCCGAAGCACGCCACCGCGACGAGCACCAGTACGAGGGCGGGGAGCAGGCGCCGGGCCCGCCGGAGCCAGAACGCCCGGACGTCGACTCGTTGGGTGGAGGAGATTTCGCGCAGCAGCAACACCGTGATCAAGAACCCGGACAGGACGAGGAAGACGTCCACGCCGAGGAATCCGGCGTTGGTCCACCCGATGCCGGCGTGAAAGAGCATGACGGCGACGACGGCCAACGCACGGATGCCGTCCAGGGCCGGCTGGTGAGCGAGTGGCGCCGGGGTGTCGGCGGCGGTGGGGCCAGTGCTCATCGGCGGGCGATCGTCTCCGGAGATTCGCAAGCTTCGAAACCGGGCGACGCCCGAAAGGGGCCAATGGTAGGGGAGCGGCGCCGATCTCCTCAGTACCCTTGCCGTTGTGATTCGACGGGTGGTTGCGAGCGCGGTTGCGATGTCCGCCCTCATCCTGAGCCCATCTGGGTCACGGCCGGCGAACGCGCTCGGAACGCGACCGCGGGCGACCTCGACGGTCTCGGTGCCGAGCGAGATCGATGCCACCGGCTCTCGGGACGTCACCGCCGAACTGAACACCTTCCTCGCCTCACGTACGACCGGTACCACGATTGCCTTCCCGGAGCGTGGTCGCTACCGCATCGAAGGAGTCGTGTTGGCCAGCGGATTCCACGACGTCACCATCGAAGGCCACGGCAGCACGCTCTTCGCCACCACCGACGGCAGCGGCGGTCCTCCGCCGTTCTACAACTACCGGTCGCACTGGCCGCGTCTGCGGGAGCACGTCGAGATCCGAGACAGCGAGCGGGTCACCGTTCACGATCTGACCGTCGAGGGTCCGAATCGCGAGGGCACCTTCCGACCGGAACTCGAAGGGCAGGCCGGATTCGTCGTGTCCCGATCGCGTGGTGTGACGCTCGACGGCGTCACCGCGCGCGCCACCTACGGCGACGGTGTGTACGTGGTCGGCGGTTCGGTCGACGTGACCATCCGGCGGTGTGTGCTCGACCACAACGGACGCCAAGGTGTTGCGGTCGTCGACGGCGACAACGT
>JANLTQ010000366.1:0-1782 GCA_031363005.1 Acidimicrobiia bacterium
CAGCAGCGTGTGGGGTGTGTCGTTCCTTCCCCCCCCACACACCGACACCGTGCCCGACACGGCTGTTCAGTCGAGCCACGTCGGCGCTGACGAGCCGAGCGGCCGCGGGCCATGGGCGAAGTGGCCGCCGATCGGACGGGCGGCGGTGACGCGGCCGAACGGTGTGTCGACGGTCTCGCGCGCCGCCTGATCGACGACCGGGCGAGCCGGTGCGAACGGTCCCGCGCCCCGCAACGACAGCAACCAGTTGCGGGTACGAAGTAACGAAAGCCGAGCGACCCAGGTGCCGCCATGGACGGCCTGATGTGCGACCAACTGCCGGCCGGCGAACGCGGCCAACAGGCCGGTGCAGAAGTCCAGCGCCTGCACGGGAAGCGGCACCGGTTCGGTGCTCCCGCTCTGGTGCGTGCCGGCGTCGACGATGCCGGTGGTCGACTGCACGATGGAATCGAAGCCGCGCCGCTCGGCCCACGGTCCCGTCCAATCGAACGCGCTCACCTGCACCGTCACGGCTCCGGGCGAATGCTGTGGATCGAAGCCGCGTCCCGAAAACGCGCCGGGCCGATACGAATCGATCCAGACGTCGCACGTCTCGAGCAGCCGGGTGAAATCAGCGCGTCCCGCCCGCGTGTCGAGGTCGGCGAACGCATTCCGCTTCCCGAAGCCGGTGGCGAGCACCCCGATGTCCACCGATGGCAAGTACGGCGATCCGACGAGCAGCACGTCGGCGCCGTGCGCCGCGAACGTCATCCCCGCCACCGGGCCGGCGAGGACACGGGAGCAGTCCAGAACTCGAAGCCGCCGATCGGGCTCGCGTGGGGGAGCGTCACCGATCTGCTCCACCGAGATCAGCGGGAGATCGTTCGTCGCGCTCGCGTGCGGATGTTCCGCCCACTCGTCGAGCGTTCGCACGCACGCCGCGATCATCCCGTCGGCGATCAGTTCCGACTCGAATTGGACTGCGTCTCGCTTCACGATTGCGTTCTGCACCGCCTCGCGCGTGGGGTCGCATCCGAGACGCGACACCACGCCCGCGGCATGGTGCGGAAAGTTGCAATGGAGTTGGATGGGTCTGCCGTCGGCAGCGGTTCGGTAGTAGCCCGACAGGTCCGCCCACTGCGGAACCGGTTCGCCGTCGAGTTCGATCGCACCACTGAACAGCGCGACGACGCGGGCACGATCAAGCGACGACACCCCGAATGCGAGGTTCGCCAACCCGGCCGCGGTCCACGCTGCGGTGTCGACGTCGAACGCCGAGGCGAACGATCCAGTGCCGGTGATGTCGAGCGCGTCGACATCGAGATCCGAACCCGGCACCAGCGCTGCGATCCGCGTGATCTCCTGCGCAACACCCATGCGAATCACGCTACCGGCGCGGTCAACGCCGCTTCGTCACGCGACGTTGATGCTGCGCGTCACGTGGGAAGTGCGTAGGTGGCGAAGGGCGGAGGGATCTGCTTCGAACCCGCCAGCGGCGTTCACTCAACCTGGTGAGCTCAGATCAACTCAACAGCTACGTCGCGAGCGTGAGTTGCGAGGGCGCCGATGTCCGCGGCGTCGCCGGTCAACACGGTTCCGCCCGGCTCGGCAATCGCTACGACCAACGCGTCCACCGCGGAGCCCGTTCGCGCCCGGCGTCGAAGTTCGGCGGCACGGCGCGCGAGTGATGTCGAGACGACCGGCTCGGTCATGCACGTCTTCAGGAACCCGTTGGCGTTTGCATCCTTGCCCGCGTCGCCATGCAGCGCCTCGACCAGGACGGGGGTCGGCACGACTGGCGGC
>JANLTQ010000404.1:0-13891 GCA_031363005.1 Acidimicrobiia bacterium
ACCTGGTCGTGGACCTCGGCGCGCACCGCGGCGTCGTCCGGGGCGCGGAGCACCGCGCCGATGAGCCGGGCGATCTCGGCCATCTCGGGTTCGGCCATCCCCGCGGTGGTGACCGACGCAGTCCCGAGCCGAAGACCGCTCGTGACGAACGGCTTCTCGGGGTCGTTCGGGATCGCGTTCTTGTTGCAGGTGATCCCGGCTTGGTCGAGAGCCTCTTGGGCCACCTTGCCGGTCACCCCGAACGGGCGCAGGTCAACCAGCATGAGGTGGTTGTCCGTTCCGCCGGAGACGATGCGGAATCCCTCGGCCGTCAAACCTTCGGCCAGCGCGACGGCATTGGCGACGATCTGGGCCGCGTAGGTGGCGAAGTCCGGCTCGGACGCGAGTTTGAACGCCACCGCTTTGGCGGCGATCACGTGCATAAGCGGTCCGCCCTGAAGCCCGGGAAACACCGCCTTGTCGATCGCGGTGGCGTACTCGGCCTTACTCAGGATGCAGCCGGCGCGCGGGCCGCGCAACGTCTTGTGGGTGGTGAAGGTCACGACGTCCGCATGCGGAACCGGAGAGGGATGTGCGCCGCCCGCGATGAGCCCGGCGATGTGCGCCGCGTCGACGATGAGCAGCGCGCCCACCTCATCCGCAATGGACCGGAATGCCGCGAAGTCGATGGTGCGCGAATACGCAGTGGCGCCGGCGATGATCGCCTTCGGTTGCGCCGACACCGCAAGTTTGCGGATCTCGTCGTAGTCCAGCATCTCGGTCGCATCGTCGACGCCGTATCCGACGAAGTCGTAGATCTTGCCGCTGAAGTTCACCGGCGAGCCGTGCGTGAGGTGACCGCCCTGGTCCAAGCGCATCCCCATGACGCGATCGCCGGGAGTGAGCAGCCCGAGGAACACCGCCATGTTGGCGTTGGCGCCCGAGTGGGGCTGCACGTTCGCGTGCTCGGCGCCGAACAACTCACACGCTCGGCTGCGCGCCAACTCTTCGGCCTCGTCCACCACGAAGTTCCCGCCGTAGTAGCGCTTGCCCGGGTAGCCCTCGGAGTACTTGTTGGTGAGCACGGTGCCCTGCGCGGCCATGACCGCCGGCGAGGTGAAGTTCTCCGACGCGATCAGTTGGATCGTGGTGTTCTGACGCTCCACCTCACGGTCGATGATTGCGGCGATCTCGGGATCGGCGGCGTCGAGGGAATCAGTGCGGGACATCGGCGACACGCCGCCTCTCTCAGAAGTCTCAGGTGGGCTCCCGAACTGTACCGGAACCGTCTTCTGACCCCGGGTCCGATGGTGAGTCCATGGTGGTGCGACGCAGCACAGCCGTACCCAGGTGGTACAGCTCCTCGAAGTAACGCTTGGCCTGCGCAGCAACCACCCCGAGGCTGATCAGCTGGAGCGCAAGGACGAAGGTCACCCCGGTGATCAGGAACGTGTGCGGCGCCCGTTGGTACGCGTTGCGCATCGCGCCCGTGATTCCCGAGTTCCCGAGCGGCGACGGGTCGCCGTAGACCTGGGCGATGTGCCAGACCACCCACGCGAACGAATACGCGGCGACCCCCAACAACAGCAGACCCGGCAACATGAAGAACAGCAGCGGCCGGAAGAGGAACGACGAGAACAGCGACGAGAACGTTGCCGCGCTGAGCCGCCCCTCCACGCTCCGGCGCCGGCCGTCGGTCGCGGCGAACGACCAATCGAGGTGCGCCGGGATCTCGACGATCCGAGCATGGAGGATCCGAGCCTTGTAGATGATCTCGGTGTTGATGTCCGCGTCCACCGCCCGCAGGTCCAGGCTGCGAATGAACGGGCCGTCGTACACGCGCACCATCCCCGTGAGGGTGGTGAGACCGCCACCGGCCGCGGCACCGAGCAATCGGTTCGCGTTGCGCGAGAGCACTCGGCGCACGAACGGCACGTTCGTGATCTGACCACCGGGCGCGTATGGCGACGCAATCACGATCCGTGCCCCGGTGTCCTGCGCGGTGTGCAGCATGCGGGTCAGGTGGTCCGGCGAGTAACTCAGATCGCAATCGACGACGGCGACGTACTCGCCGCTGGTCTGACCGAACGCGTAGCGCAACGCTTGGCCGAGCTTGAAGTTCTTCTGGTGGTGCAACACCCGGACTTCGGGATGGTCACCGGCGAAGGTGCGGGCGAGGTCGCCGGTGTCGTCGGTACTGCCGTCGTCCACCACCACGATCTCCCAGCGGAACCGGTCCGCCAACGTCTCGAGGTGGTCGACCAACCGAGCGAGCGTATCGAGGATGACCTCGGCCTCGTTGAAGGCAGGTACCACCACCGACACCAACGGCCGCACCGTTTCGCTCACGTGTGAAACCTCGGGGTCTTGAGGGGGAGGTCGCGGGTGGCGGCGAGGGTGGCGTGGTCCCCCACAGGCATGACGCGAAAATCCCGAGCGAGCACATCGAGGTACCGCTCCACACACGCGAGCTTCTTCGAGACCGCCAATGTCATACCGGGAAAGAATCGCAGCTCCGGCACCTCGTCGCCGGACAACACGTCGAGCGGGTGCATGAGGATCGACGGCTCGACCTGGAGCCGGCGACACGCGGCCAACGCGCTCTGGAAGTACGCCATCGACGCCCGCACCGAATACGAGGCGAGCATCAGGAGGTAGCTGACGTGGATCGGGACGCGGATTCCGGGGAACGTGCTGACCGGCAGCTCGAGCATCGTGGTGTCACCCACGCGGAATCGGTACGGCGTCAGCGGCCGAACGCCGTCACTCCACGTGCCGTAGAGGTGCGCCCGTTCGGCGCGCTGCTCGGCGTCGAGCTGCGCCGTGCGGAAGTACACGGCTCGTGCGATCGGTCCGATGACCATCGGGAGTGTCGACGCGTCGTATCGGTACCCCCGCCGAATCAGCACCCGCAGCGTCGCCTCGGACAGGCTGTAGCCCGGCCCGCGGAAGCCGTCAGGCTGCACTCCGGTCGCGGTATGAATTGCGACCTCTGCGCGCCCGAGCTCGTCGTCGAGTTCGGTTTCGGAATACCGGTGCAGCCACGGCTCGTGACGGTACGAATGGTTCCCGATCTCGTGACCGGCCGCCGCGATGGTCCGGAAACCCGCCGCATCCGTGTCGTCCGCACAGTCTCGACCGATGACGAAGAACGTGATGCGGAGATTTCGTGCGCCGAGCAGATCAAGAACTCTCGGCACCATGCGTGGGAGATACGACTCGGCGTTCTCCCACGACCGGTCGCCCCGGATGTAGAGGTACGACCACAGGTTGTCGGCATCGAGCGAGAGGCTCGCGACCGGCTTCGTCTCCCCCATCACCGCGGCCAACCTAGGTGGTTGCCGAGCATGGGAACGTCGGGGCGCCGTCTCAGGGGGTGCCGCCGAGCAGCTCGCGGACGCTGCGCTCGGCCTGCGCGATGGTTTCGTTGGCATTCAGGGTTCCGTTGACGATCTGGGCCGACGAGACGAGGGACACGCCCGTCACCCCGGTGTCCATCGCCGGGACCGTCTCGGAATAGCGCAGCACCGGCAGTGGGAACACCTCACGCGCCCTCGCCACCCGCACAGCGACGACATCCTCGGGTCCGACCGCGTGCACCGTCGCCAACCCCGCGAGGAACTCGGCCTCGATCTCGGCATCGGGTCGCTCGAACCACGGGTCGTCGGATGCGACGTACCGCGGGAGGTACACGAGTGAACGACCGCTGATCCATGCCGTTGGAATGAGTGCGGTCATCTCCACCACTGCGGTGAACGGCAGATCGTCCATCAAGTAGGTCAGGTAATACGGCGACAGCGGGCGGCGCAGGATCACCGACGCGCAGATCACGCCCTGGTACCGCACGCCGGTCATCGCGGTTCGAGCCCGGTCCGGGAGTTGGTCACACACCTGCGCCGCGACCCGCGGTGTCGTCGTGAGCACCGCCCGGTCGAAGCGGTGGGTCGCGCCGTCGACAGTCAACCTCACTCCCTCGCCGTCACCCGGTTCGCTCCCGATGCGCGTCACGGCGGAGCCGACGTGCACTCCCACGCCGAGTACGTCCAACCGCGCGACCAAGGTGTCGAGCACCCGCGCGTACCCACCGGCAACGGCGCCGAACTGCTCGTCGCCGACGCCGGCCCGACGGGCGGCGGTCAGCCGCTGGATCGTCGCCCAGATGAAGGCCGCGTTCGCGTCACGCCAGGAATCGCCGAGCTTGGACTCGAGCAACGGAACCCAGAATCGGCGGAACGTCGCCGCGCCCGACCACCGCGTCAGCCACTGCTCGACCGACATGCGTTCCAGCGCGCGCCAATCGCGTGCCACTGCGCCGCGCGCGATCGTCGCGGCGAGTCGGGCCTTGGCCCAGGGTGACAATCCCGGCAGCCGCACGAAGTCCGTCGGGCTCGACACTGGCGCGAGCGCGCCGCCCGAGAAGTAGCCGGTCCGAGTCGTGGTCCACGCGATCTCGTCATCGAGTCCGAGTTCGCGCAGCAGCCCCCGTAACGCCTGATCGGACGCGAGGGTCACGTGGTAGAACCGATCCCACGTCAGCGGACCGGTCGGCGTCTCGATCGTCCACGCCGACGCCAGACCCCCGGACTGCGGCGCCGCTTCGAAGACCGTGACCCTGACACCGGCCTGCGCGAGCCGCAGCGCGGCGGTCAACCCGAGCAGACCCCCTCCAACCACCGCAACGGACTGGCCGGGTCGAATCGCACCGCTCATGAAGGCGGATCCAGCTCCTCGACGACACCGTCTCGGATCGCGTACTGCAATCCCGAGCCGGGGCACGTCAGCAGGTCACGGTCCGGCGCCTTCGCGCCCGAGAAACGCACCAGTGGTTCGCCGGCCCGAGACACGACGGCGACGGGCCGCGCCGGCTGTCCGACCACGAGGTGAAACGGCGCCACCGATCGAGTGACGACGGCTCCCATACCCACCATGGCGAACCGTCCGATCGTGAGGTCGCAACCGATCATGCAGCCGGCTCCGATGGTTGCACCGTCCTCCACCTTGGTCGGTCGCGTCCTTTCGTCGGGGGCCGACGTCCGCAACGAGCGGAGGTCGGGCGTGGTGGCTCGCGGGTATCGGTCGTTGGTGAAGAGGGCACCGGCCCCGATCATCACACCGTCGCCGATGGTGACGCCCGTGCAGAGGTACGCGCCCGCGTTGATCTTGACCCGGTCGCCGATGGCGACCCCGTACGCGATGTACGTGCGCTCCCCCACGATGCAGTCGTCCCCCAGCGTGGTGCCCGGACCGCGGACGTGCGTCAGAGCCCAGACCGTGGTGCCGGCACCGAGGCGCACGCCCGCCTCGATCTCCGCGGTGGCATGGACCACCGGCGCGCGCGACTCGTCCGTCATGCGACGTCCGAGGCGGCGTCCATGGACTCCACCGGATCGACCACCACCCAATCACCGAGTTCCAACGACCGGTAGGCCGCCGAGATCACCTGCACCGAGGCGATGGCGTCGGCGGCAGTGATGGCCAACGGTTCGTTTCCGCGCAGCGCTCCACAAAAGTTCCGCACCTGGCTGCGCATGCACCGGATCTTGTCGTATCCCTGACCGAACTCGGTCCACGCCTCGGCACCGTTGACCCGCACGGCCGACTCCCGCCAGCCGACCCGCAGCGCGCCCTCCGCCCCGTAGACCTGAAGGTAGGTGTCGGTGCTGTTGTCATAACTCCAGGAGAGGTCGATGGTGGCGGTGGCACCCGACGCGGCGCGCACCAGGAGTTGCACCGAGTCCTCCACGTCGAGCAGCTGCGTCCGAGGATGCTCGAGCGCCAGGACCCCCTCGATGGGACCGAGGAACGATCGCGCAATGTCGACGGAATGGGTCCCGTTGTCGATCAGGACCCCGCCGCCGCTGACCACTCGATTCGAGTTCCACCGCTGTCGCATGTCGACGCGAGACGCGAAGCTGTTCTCGAGTTGGATGACGTCGCCGATGACGCCGTCGTCGACGAGCCCGCGAGCGGCGAGCACGTCTTCCACGAACCGGAACTTGGTCGCCATCGTGAACGGTTTCCCGGCCGCGGTCGCCGCCGCGATCATGCGGCGCGCCGCGTCGATCTCGATGGCCAGCGGCTTCTCACACAGCACCCCCAGGCCGGCGGCGATCGCCTCGAAGGCAATGCTCGGGTGCGAGTCGGGCGGGGTGCAGATGATGACGGCATCGAGTTCGACGGACGCGGCCATCGTGGCGAACGACGGCGCGGTGCGCACGCCGAGCGCGGCACCCAGCGCGCGAGCTGCGTTCTCGTCGGGATCGGCAACACCGACAATCTGCGCGTCATCGACGCCGGCGAAGACGTCGACGTAACTCCGCGCGATCCCTCCGGCGCCGACAAGTCCGAACCGCAGGGTCACGATGCGCCCGTGAGTTCATGGACCGCGTCCCGCACGACCCGGGCGACGGCGTCGGCGTGGCCGTCGTCGTAGCGCTCGTTCCAGGGCACCACGAGCACGCGCTCGAGGTACTCGTACGTCCCCGGAAACCGCCGGGGCGAATAGTCGAGCGCGTCAGGTCGGGCCAGGGTGAACGGCCAGCGGCTGGACCCGAAGGTGCGTTGATCGCGAAAGACCGCGCATTCGAAGGCGGGCTTGCGGATATACCGGGGTGGGCTGGCCACGCCGTGCTCGGCCAGCGCGGCGGCCAGCCCGACCGCCCCGCCGGGCACCGCCTCCGGGTCCACGAGGAGCGGCACCTTCCACCAGGTGGCGACATCGCCGGCTTCGAGCGCGGGTACCGAGACTCCGGGGAGGTCTCCGAGCTGTTGGAGAAACCGAGTGACCGTGGCCTGGCGCCGCGCAACGCCGGCCTCGAGCTTGTCGAACTGCGCGTTGGCCACCGCAGACTGCAGCTCGGTGGTGCGGTAGTTGAGCGCCAGAAACTCGTGATCGGGATCGGTCTCGCCGTACGGCCACGCCTTGTTGACGAACATTCGAGCCCGGCGCGCGAGGCGATCGTCGTCGGTGGCGACGAGTCCACCCTCGCCGCTGGTGACGTGCTTGCCCTGTTGCGTCGAGAAACAGGCCATCGACCCGAAGGTCCCGACCTGCCGGCCCGCCCGCTCCGTCAGGAATGCCTGCGCGCAGTCTTCGATCACCATCACCCCGGTGCGGGCGAGCGCGTCCACGATGGCGTCGACCGGGGCCGGCAGTCCGAACAGATGGGTCACGATCACCGCACGAGTGCGTTCTGACGTCGCGGCGTTCACGGACTCTGGCGTCACCATCCCGGTGCGCGCATCGACATCCGCGAAGACGGGAATCGCGCCGTGGAACAGGATAGGCGTGAGCGCCCCGATGTCGGTGATGCTCGTGGTCACGATCTCGTCGCCCGGTTCGGGGTCGCAGGCGGCGATCGCAGCATGGATCGCAGCCGTTCCGGAACTGCACGCGATCACCGAACCGTGACCGGTGATCGCGCCGACTCGGGCCTCGAGTTCGGGGGTCTGAACCCCTTTGGTCGCGGTCAGCACCCCGGAATCGAGCACGGCTCGCAGTCGATCGAGTTCCTCGACGCCGAGGGACCGACCGGTCGCGTCCTGATCGGACGGCAACCGCACTCCTTCTGTCGATTGCAAGCCGGCTCCCGGTGTCGTTCCTGTGCCCGTGTCATCATTCGCCAGGGCGCGACGACGTGGCGCCCGTACTGTACCGGCCGGTTTCGGCGACGCTTTGACACCCGTCCGGGCCGTCGGGCCCTTCAACCTCGGAGCCTGATCCATGCGCAGTGGCGCAATCGCCCTGGTGTTCGGCACGCGGCCGGAACTGGTGAAGCTCGCGCCCCTGGCGTGGGAGCTCGGCGCGTCGGCGCGTTGGATCCACACCGGCCAGCATCCCTGGGCAGACCTGACCGAGATTGCCGGCGATCTCGGCATCGGGCCGCCCGACCGTGACGCCACGGTGGCCGCCGCACCACCGGCGCTCCTCGGCGCGTCGGTCGCGGCGGTGGCGGACGCGCTCACTGCACTCGCGCCGGACATTGTCGTGGTGCAGGGCGATACCAACTCGACGTTGGCGGGCGCCTTGGCCGCCGCCAAGTTGGGACTCCCCCTCGTTCACCTCGAGGCCGGGCTCCGTGCGTTCGATCGGCGCTTGCCGGAGGAACACAATCGCATCGTGGTCGACCATCTCGCCGACGTGCTGTGTGCGCCCACACCGCTCGCGGCCACCCATCTCACCGACGAAGGCATCGCGGCGACGCGCATCATGGTGACCGGGAACACCGCCGTGGATGCAGTGCATCGTGTGCTTCCCGACCGGGACGAACGCATTGCCATCCGGGCCGCGTTCGATCTGCGCGCCGACGGGTACGCGGTGGCCACCCTCCATCGTCCGGAGAACGTCGACGATGCGCAGATCCTTGCGACGATCGTCGAGGAACTACGCGACCTCCCGCTCCCGGTCCTGCTGCCTGTGCATCCGCGCACGTCCGACCGCGCTCGCCGGGCCGGCATCGAACTCGGTGGCGGCGCGATCATCGAGACGGCACCCCTCGGATACCGCACGTTCCTCGCGCTCGCCGCCGACTCGGCGTTCCTCGTCACCGACTCCGGCGGCGTCCAGGAAGAGGCCAGCGTCATCGGGCGGCCGGCGGTGGTCGTGCGTCGCTCCACCGAACGTCCGGAAGTCCTCGGGACCGTCACCACCAGGGTCGACCCCGGCCCCGCAATCGGCGCCGCCGCGCGCACGATCCTCGCCACCCTCCCTGAGCTGCATCAACGGATCGCCGAGATCGCGTCTCCGTACGGCGGCGGCGATGCTCGGTTCCTGACCATCGCCGCCATCGAACGACTGATGGCGGCGCGATGAGTACGGAAAGCCCGGGCACTGGACTGCCGGATGCTGGACGTCCGGATACTGGACGCCTGCGGACCGAACCCGCCGCCTGCTGCATCTGCGGGACCCGGGACTCTGAGCCCGTCGGCTGCGGTCCGGACTTCGAGTACCGGACGTCGCCGGACAGCTTCCTCAGCGTCGAGTGCATCCAGTGCGGTGTGGTCTACCTCGACCCTCGCCCCGCCGCGAGCGAGTTCGATCGCATCTATCCCGACGACTACCACGCGTTCCGATTCACCGAAGCCGAGTTCGGCATCGTGTACTCGGTCCGGCGTCGGCTCGAAGCGCGCCGGCTCCTCCGAGCGCTCCGCGATCTCCCGACGTCCGCGGCCGTGATCGACGTCGGTTGCGGCGACGGATTCCACCTCGACGTGCTGGGTCAGTACGGACCCGCGTCGTGGCAACTGGTGGGTGTCGACGTCGACCCGCGTGCCGTCGCTGCGGCGCGCCGCCGCCAGCTCGATGTCCACGAAGGACGCCTCGAAGATCTCGACCTCCCCGCCGAGTCGTTCGATGCTGCGCTCCTGATCCAGACCGTCGAGCACCTCGCCGACCCGGCCGCGCTCTTGCGCGCGGTCCGACGCGTGCTCGTTCCCGGAGGCCGAATCCTCGTCGTGACCGACAACACCGGGTCGCTGGACTTCCGGATCGCAAAGCGTCGACATTGGGGCGGCTACCACTTTCCTCGCCACTGGTATCTCCACAACGCCCGTTCGTTGGGCTTGCTCAGCGCGCACGCCGGACTGGAAGTCGAGGAGATCGGCACGATGATGAGCCCGGTCAACTGGGTGTACTCGGTACGCAATGCACTCGACGACTGGCACGCACCGCGCGCAGTGGTGAACCGGTTCTCCCTCGAGGCGCCGGTCGCGCTCGCCGCCGGCACGGCGTTCGACTCCCTCCACCAACTCGCCGGACGCGGCGCGTTGTTGCGCGCGATCCTGCGTCGCCCGCGATGACTCCGCCCTCACCTCCGAGCACCGCGGGCGCACCGGTCGTGGTCCTCGGCGCAGGATTCGCCGGTCTCGTCGCGGCCGTGGAACTCGACCGGCTCGGCATCGACGTCATCGTGCTCGAAGCGTCGAGCGCGGTCGGGGGTCTCGCCACCAGCCACACCGTCGACGGGATCCGGTTCGACACCGGCGCCCACTTCGTCACGAACCGGCTGGCCTCTGCGCTCGGCGTGATGGATCAGTGCCTCGACGCAGCCGAGTACTCCGAAGCGGTCTGGAGTCACGGGACGGCCGCGTCGTACCCCCTCGGGCTCATGCGTTCACCGCGGTACGTCACGTCGGCACTCGCGGCACGGCTTCACCGGAATCCGCCGACCCGCACCGCCGCGGATCGGTTCCGTTCCGAATACGGCCGCGCCCTGGCCGACGAGGTTGCGATTCCTCTGCTCGAAGCGTGGTCTGGGCTCCCGGCCGAAGAGCTGGCCCCATCGATCCTCGACAAGATCCCGGGCGGGATCGGCGAGACCGTGGCGCTCACCGTGGCCCGCCGGTTGACCCACCGACCGATCGCCATCGGCTACTGCGCCGAGGCACCCCAGAGCGCGAATGTCTGGCACGTCTACCCGCGCGATGGTCTCGGCGTCTTCACCGATCGTTTGGCTGCGCAGCTTCCCGGCCGTATTCACCTGGACACACCGGCCGAGGCGATCCACGTCCGCGACGGCCGCGTCGTCGGCGTGCGGGTGCACGGCGACGACCTCCCCGCGGCCGCGGTGGTTTCCACACTCCCGGCGCCGATACTCCCCCGGCTCCTCGACGATCCAGCCGTCGCCCCGCTCGCTGCGTTGTCGTTCCGAGCGATGGTGTTCCTCCAACTGCGCCTCCACGGTCGCGGCCTGCTGCCCGCACCCGTCACGTGGACCCCCGATCGCGAGCTCCCGTTTTTTCGCGTGACGGAGACGCCGATGGCCATGCCGTGGCTGGCACCGCCTGGAGAAACCGTGCTCACCCTCGACCTCGGCGCGCGGGTGGGCGACGGGACGTGGACGGCCGATGCGCTCGCGCCGAGGTGTCTCGACGCCGTCGCGACGATGATTCCGGACATCCACACGCGTGTGATCGACGTGTACTCCACCCGAACGCCGATCGCCTACCCCGTGTTCGCACTCGCCACCGAGCCGGCGCGCCACACCATCACCGACCACGGCATCCGCGGTCTGGTGAGCGCGGGCCGCAACGCGGAGTTCGCCCATCTGCTGATGGAGGACGTGTACTGGCGGACGCTGCGATCAATGCGGCGGCTCGGGCGTCAGGTGGCCGGGTAGCGGTACAGACCATGGTGCTCGAAAAAGTACGGGTCGGGTTCGAGTTCACGGACGCGACCCGGGCGGTGCAGGGTCAGCAGGTCCGCGATCTTGGAACACTTCTGGTCGGCCGAGGTTCCGTTGTTCGTGTCCACGAACCACACCGTGTGGGTCCCCGCGAGCCGCAACACGCGGTCGACGAACGCGCGCGGACGCACCGCGTCCACCCGGCGCTGGTAGTCGACCCAGTCGACGCGAACCGGCGAGGTGAAGCTCGGGAAACTGATCACGCGCAGGTCGAGCCGCAGCCGCCCGACCACATCGGTACCGATGGCATCGGGACAAAAGAGCACGACGTCCCCGGCAGCACTGTGATCGCGGATGATCGGGGCGAGTTGGTAGGCCTGCGTGCGGTTCCGGGCTGCGTTGCTCACGCCACCCCAGGCACCGAGCACCAAGACCCCGGCCAAGACGGCAACTCGCACACGGGCGTTGGAGAAGATCGCAATGCCGAACGCGCCGACCACCAGGAAGAGCGGGAACACGACTGACGCGTACCGCCCCTCGAACGTCGTCCCGGAGAGTCGTCCGATCACCAGGCCGACGGCCAGTGCCCCGAACGCGACGCCGGCCTCGAGCCGCACCCCGCGACGAGTCGCCAGATCGAACTCGATATGACGGGTGTCGAGCGCGCGGGCGAACAGGCCGAGCGCGATGAGCACGACCAGTGCCCAACCCGCGAGGTGCGCATTCCCACCGAAGGACTTGAAGGCGGTCGCCCAGCTCCCGAATGGGCTCACGGGCGAACCCCATGGTGTCCCGGTGTGCGCGAGTTGGAATCGGAACGCCGAGAACCACGGGAGGAACAGCACCCCACCGACGGCGAGCGCGCCGGCGACCAAAGTGGCGGCGCGACGCCGCTCCCGGTCCGCACGCACGGCGATGACGAGGACTCCGGCACCGACGACCCCGAGCAGCGCGAACGCCCAGTAGTGGGTGTACAACATCGCGGCCGAGATGACTGCCACGGCGGCCAGGCGCAGCACCGTCGGCCGTTCCAGTGCACGCGCCAACGCGAGATAGCCGACCGTGACTTCGAGCATCACGAGCGCGTACATACGCGCCTCGGTGGAATACCGGATCGCGAACGGCGAGAGCGCGAGCAACAGCAGGGCGGTCCACGCAACGGTTCGGGATCCCTCTCGAGCCAGACCCATCCGCACTCGCCGCTCGTCGAGCCGTCGGCCGACGTGCCACATCGGCCAGAGCGTGAGCACCCCGATTCCACCGGAGAGTGCCCGCACGCTGAAGGCCCCGGTGCCAAAGACCCGCATCCACCCGTGCAGGAGGAAGTAGTACAGCGGCGGCGCGCCGTCGTGGCGCAACGCCGTCGGGATCCGACCGAGGGACAACTTCGAGATGTTGACCGAGAGCACTTCGTCCGCCCACAGGTCCGATGCGCACACGAACCGCAGGACCACACCGAGCGCGAGGACTGCGCCGACCCCGAGGATCAGCGCAGGTGAATCGAACCGATGTTGCGCTGTGCCCGACCGATCGGTCGCTGTCGTTTTCTCAGCCGCCCGACGGGTGGATGCTCCCACTCGCATCGATCAAGGGTAGTCCCACCGACGCCCCGGCTCGACCACGCTACGTGGCCGACGTGCTCGCCATCGCGTCCGTGTACGCCGCCTCGATCGAGCGCAGGTGCGTGGCCCAATCGATCGGTTCAGCAGCCGGAGCCGGCGTGAACACCTCGGGCGCCCGCGCGAACCGGCGCATAGAGTCGGCCAGCGCCTCGACGTTCGCGGGCGCCACCAGGAGCGGCGCGCATTCCGGCGCGATCAGCTCGGGGATCCCGCCGGCCGTCGTCCCGATCACCGCCACTCCTCGACTACGCGCCTCGTTGAGCACGAGCGGTGCGGGGTCCGGCCACTGCGACGGGACGACGAGGCAATCGATGTCCGCCCCGAGCAACGCGTCCTTCTCGTCACCGGACACCCAGCCCCGGAACTCCACGCCCGGCGTCGCCGCGACCGTTTCGGCCTCGGGCCCGCGACCCGCGACCACGAGCCGAACATCGTCCGAATCCAATCGGGCGAAGGCGCGCAACAACGTGACGATGCCCTTGTCCACGCCCAACCGACCGATGAACCCGAACGTGGTCGGGCGCGGTCCGGGCGCCACGATGCGCGCCCGAGGTTCTGAGACCGGGTTGTAGATCACCCGGCTGAGGCCCCGCATCCACGGCAACGCTTCGAGGTGCGATCGTTCAATCGCGCGCGACACCGCTACCACCACATCGGGCGCGTGCCGACCGATCTGCTGATTGCGCAGGCCGCCGATCAACCGACACGAGCCGCAGCGGGTGTCGCAGGGCGTGTCATCGCGTTTCACCATCGAGTTGCGCTGACACAACAACCAGTAGTCGTGGAGCGTGTGCACGTGGCCGATTCCCGCCCGGGCCGGCGCTCTCATCGCCGCTGCGCTCATTCCCTGGACGACATGGCTGTGCACCACGTCGGGACGGAACTCGCGCATCGTGCGTTCCAGGATCCGATGGGTGTCCGGTCGGGCCAGGTCCGCAAGGTGGAACAGCGCGCGCCGCGCGCTCGTTTGCGAGCCGTAGTCCTGCATCGCGTACGGCCACGACGGAACCTGTCCGACGACGTCCTCGCCGTCAACGCCGAGTGTGAGAACCCCGACGGTGTGACCGTTCCCTCGCAGACGTTCCGCGAGAGCCGACGCATAGAGCTCGGCGCCACCGAGCACGACCGGTGGCCACAGACTCGACACCATCAATACCCGCATGAAAG